>JAEYVD010000195.1 GCA_023432075.1 Pseudomonadota bacterium
TTGGCGGCCGGATTCATCTTCTGGCTCGTGGCCTCGCAGAACGGCACGCGCCTCTTGCTGACGACGGCCGCGCAGCAGCTGGACGGCCAGGCGCTGGACGTGAATGGCTCGCTTCTGCGCGGGGTGACCGTGGGCCAGCTGACGCTGACGGCCGGCGGCACGCACGTCGATATCCATGATCTGGACCTGGCCGTGCATTGGCGCGCCCTGGGCGACCGGCTGCTGCACGTGCGCAATCTGTCGGCCAGTTCGGTGCGCGTGGATATGGTGTCCTCGCCCGAGGCGCCGCCTGCCGAAGACAACGGCGAACCCTTCACCCTGCCCAAGCTGCCGGTGACCATTGCCGTGGACCGGCTGGCGTTGGGCGATTTCCAGTTCACCCAGGACGGCCAGCCGCTGCCCGTCACCTTGAACGACCTGAACGCCACGTTCGCCGCGGGCCAGCAGGGCGCGCAGTTGCGTATCGCCAGCTTGCGGGTCGGACACGAAGTGGGCGAGGCCGATGTGACTGGCCAGGCGCAATTGCAGGACCTGGCCGACCCGTGGCCGTTCGCGGCGCGCCTGGACGTCACGGCGCGCGGCGCGGGCCCCGATTCCCCCTTGTGCCAGGCCGACCGGCTGAGCGGCGTGTTCGGGCCGGTGGCGGGGCAGGGGCAGGCCGGCGCCAAGGCCGGCGAACCGATGAAAAAGGCCGAAGCGCCCAAGGCCCAGAACGCCGCGAATCGCGCAGGCGCGCGCGCACCTGATGCGGGCAAGGGCAGCAAGGGCGGCAAGGGCGCAGCCGCCGCGCAGCCGGCAGCGGCGGCCAAGGGGCGTGCCGACGCCGCGGCGGGCGACAAGGGCAACATGGAGTCCGCCCCGGCGGCGGCGCCGATGGGCCCGCCCGCGCCCACGTGCCTTGTTGTGTTGCGCGCCGACGCCGCGGGATCGCTCGACGGCATTCAGGCAAAGGTGGACGGCACGGGTTCGAATCTGGTGCTGGACGTGGTGGCCGATCTGGCGCCGCGTACGGCGCTGGTGCTGCGCAGCGCCCGGGCGCGCGCGCAGCTGCCGGACAAGTCCACGCTGGCCGCGCAGTTCGATCTGCAGGCGGGCGATGCGCCCGGGCGCAACCGGATCGTCGGCTCGCTGGACGCGCAGCGGCTGGATCTGGCGCCCTGGACGGGCCCTGCCATTCCGCCGGCGCTGCTTACCGTACGCGCCGATGTACAGGCTGATATCGAGAACCTGAGCGAACTGCGCCATGCCGCGGTCAACCTGCGCGTTGAAGAAGGCAGCCGCTGGAACCGGCAAGCGCTGAGCGGGTATCTGAAGGCGCAAGTGGACGTAGCTGCGGCAGCCGATGCTGCGGCGGCCGGTGCCGCGGCCAATGCCGTGGCGACAGGCGCCGCGCCGGATCCGTCGGTCGACCCGCTGGCCGGCCTGCGGATCCACGGTCTGGACGTGGATTTGCGGCTGGGCCGCAACCGCGTGCGCGCGACGGGTGAATTGGGGGCGGCAAACGGCGCGATCACGCTGGACGCCCAGGCGCCGCAACTGGACGCTTTCTGGCCGGACGTGCCGGGTGGCGCGGATGTGCGCGCCCGCATCGACGGCACGGTGGCCGCGCACCGCGGCGAGATCACCGCCAGCTACACGCCGCCCCGGCCCCGGCCGGGCATCATCGGGCAGTCGCGCGCGCAGGCCAACCTGACCTTTAACGGCGGCTGGGGCAGGGGACCTGCGGGCCAGCCGGATGCGGCGCTGGTGGGCTGGCGCGGCACGTTCTCGCGGCTGGGCGCGGATACCGCCGGGTTCGCCGTCTCCCTGGACCGGCCAGTCACGTTGTCCTTCCTGCCTGCGGCGGTGGCGCCGCAATGGCAATGGCAGGTGGGCCAGACCGCGCTGAGCCTCGTCCTGCCGGGCAAGGAGCGCCTCACCGTGGCGCATCAGGGTTCGCGCGGCGGCGGCAAGCGCTGGGAAACCGCCGGGCAGTCCGACAATCTGGTCATCACCGCGACCGTGGCGCGCCAGGTGATCGGTGCGTTCGACCCGGAAGCCGCAGCCAAGCTGGGCCGCAATGCCGGCCGCGTGAACGCGATGGTGCCCGACGGCCAGCGCCGCATCGCGCTCGACCTGCTGTGGGATCTGAAATTCGACGGGCGCTTGGCGGGCCGCGCCCGGATCGCGCGCCGTACCGGCGATCTGCTGATCCCGGGCGACCCGCCCATCCCCTTGGGGGTGAAGTCGCTGGTCGTCGACGTGACCGCCACGCCCACGTCGGCCAACGCCAGCCGGCTGGATGCCCGCGTGGATCTGTCGACGGACAAGATGGGCTCGATCAACGGCACCGGCACGGCGGTATTGCTGGTGGACGCACAAGGCGGAATGGCGCTGGATACGCGCCAGCCGCTGCGCGCGCGGCTCAATGCGGATATCGCCGACCTGGCGTGGGTGGGACTTTTCGTGGGCGACGCCATGGAGGTCGGCGGCGCGCTCAAGGCCAACATCGACGTGCAAGGCACGCTGGCGGGCCAATGGGGCGCGACGGGCACCATCCGTGGCGACAAGCTGCGGCTGGTCCGCATCGACGACGGTGTGCGGCTGATCGACGGCACGCTGTCCGCCCGGTTGGACGGCCAGCGGCTGATCCTGGACAGCCTGCGGTTTCCGGCGTCGCTGCGCGTCATGCCGGCCGAATGGCGCACCAAGGAATGGATCACGACGAACCCGGGCGCGAAGGGCGGGTACGCGGAAGCCAAGGGCGACTGGAACATCATGGACGGCGGTGGCGCAATCCGGCTGACGCTGTTCCGCTTCCCGGCGCTGCAGCGGTCGGACCGTTACGCCATGGTGTCGGGCACGGTCGACGTGCGGGCCGCCATGCCGCGCCTGGAAATCGTGGGTGACCTGAGCGCCGACGCGGGCTGGTTCAGCCTGGAAATCCTGCAGGGCGTGCCGACGCTGGACGACGACGTGCGCGTGATCCGCGCGGGCGACGAACCCGGCAAGATCTCCACGCCCCTGCAGACCAGCATGGACCTGAAGTTCGACATGGGGCCGCGCTTCTATATCACCGGCATGGGGCTGGATGCCGGTCTGCTCGGCTCCATCCAGATCCGCTTGAATGATGGCCGGCTGACGGGCTGGGGCCAGTTGCGCACGCGCGGCGGCGGCATCGAGGCCTATGGCCAGCGGCTGCGCCTGAGCCGCGGCACGCTGACCTTCCAGGGTCGGCTGGACAATCCCATCCTGGACATCGAGGCCCTGCGCACGGGCGAGTTGGTCGAGGCCGGCGTGCGGGTGGTGGGCACGGCCCAGCGGCCGCGCATCGACCTGGTGTCCTACCCCGAAGTCAGCGACGTTGAAAAACTGTCCTGGCTGCTGCTGGGCCGGGGGCCGGACGAAAGCGGCGGCGACGCGGCGCTGCTCGTGTCGATCGGCACGGCGCTGCTGGGCGGCGGGCAGCCGTTCTACAAACAATTCGGCCTGGACGACGTGGCCGTGCGCACCGGCAACATGGGCAGCTCGGGCAGCATCCTGCCCGACCGCACGGTGGCCGGCAACGTGAACCGCGATATCGGCAGCGACCTGTCCACGCAATTCCTGGTGGCCAGCAAGAA
>JAEYVD010000205.1 GCA_023432075.1 Pseudomonadota bacterium
GCATGAACAAGGCCTGGGACGCATGGGTTGCCGACGGCAACTCGCCCCCCCGCGCCACCGTCGAGGCCCGCCTTGCCAACCCCGACTACAAAGTCGAGATCGTGGTGACGGTCGCCCTGTGATGCACGCAGGCTGAATGCCGGCCTCATCCGGCACCCGGAAAAGCCCTCTGGCCAACGCCGAGGGCTTTTTCTTTGGTTGGACGTCAGACCAGGCGTCTGACTCCCCTTGCAACGCCGCTACACGGTGTCTGACACCCTCAGAGACGCCGCTACAAGCTGAAGTTCATCGCTCCCGGGTGTCAGACACCCCGCCCCGCCGCGTTACGCGCCCATCAGCATGATGCCCGCCAGCAGACCGCCCAGTTCCTCGCAACGCGCCAGATCCGCCGGCGGCACGGTCTTGGGCGCCAGGATCTGCGCGGCGGTCTGGGCGTCCAGGTTCACGATGACGGCGGGCGCGACCGGGGTCAGCCGCCAGCCGGTGCAGATGCGTTCGACCTGCCGGGCGGCGCCCGCGCCGTCGCTGCCCGCGCTGATCATGGCCGCGTAGGGCAGTCCCTGCAGGCGGTCCAGCACCGCGTAGTAGTTGCGATCAAAGAACTCCTTCATCTCGCCGCTCAGGCTGGCGAGGTTTTCGGGGGCGCAGAAAAGGAAGCCGTGGCTGGCCAGCAAAGCGTCGTCGCCGGCATCCTGCGCGCGCATCAACGTAACGCGCAGATCGTCCGGCTGCTCCAGCGCGCCCGCGGCTTCGGCGGCCCCGCGCGCGGCGGCGCGCGCCATCTGCTGTGCCGCGCCCGTGCGCGAATGCCAGACGATCAGCAATTCCTTCATGCGTACCGCTCCGCCGGGTCCTGCCGGTAATACGCCCGCAGCATCGCATACCACTCGGGCAGGGCCTGCTTCATGGGGTGGGGATCCACGAAGAAGTGTTCCGAACTGACGGCAAAGAACTCGCCTTCGTCCGTGGCGGCGTAGGGATCCATCGGCAACTGTCCGTACCAGGCGTCCGCTTCCTCGCTCTCGGGGTCCACGTCGTGCGGGATTGCCGCTTCCACGGCGTCGACCGCCGCAATGAAGCGGTCCAGGCTGTCGTCCAGCACTTGGCGCCACGCGCGCGGCTTGATCTCGGGATGCGCCGACAGCGACGGCATGCCGTCCGCAAAGCCCGAGCGCAGATCCAGCTTGTGGGCAAATTCGTGGATGACCACGTTAAAGCCGCCTTCGGACAACTGCGTGTCCTCCCAGGACAGGACCAGCGGCCCGCCTTCCCAGGCTTCGCCCGCGGCGTCCTCGACGTATTCGTGGACCACGCCGTCCTCGTCCTGGCGCGAGCGCGGAATGCGGAAGCTGGCGGGATACACGATGATCTCGTCCCAGCCTTCGTAAAGCTCAGGCGTAAGGTTCAGGATGGGCAGGCAGGCCTGCGCGGCGATGGACAGCCGCATGAAGTCCGAGACCTCCAGCCCCTGCGCGCCGTTGATGGTCTTGCTGGCCAGCAGCCACGCGGCGCGCGCCTGCAATTGGGCGGCCTCGCCCTGTGTCAGCACGGCCAGAAACGGGTAGGTGTCCAGCACCTGCCGCCAGAGTTCGGGCGGGATGCGGGCCTGCATTTCGGCGACCTCGGACGGGCGGGCGCCGCGCCCCTTCAGCCAGCGCAACATAAGCTTTGGTTCCTTCCATATGCCGGGATGCGGCAGGGTGTTCAGCGTGATTGAACCCTAGTGTAGAGTGTCGGGATATTCAACCCGACACCTGTGCTACGCCCGTCATGTCCGCCCCGCCTGTTCCCGATGCGCCTTCGCCATTTGACGCTTCCTGGCGGCAGGAAGCCGGGGCTGGCCTGGATGCCGATGGCCTGGCGTTGCTGGACCGGGCCGTCGCCTGGGCCGAGCCGCGTTTCCACGGCCAGAACGCCCTGACGGGCGAGCCCCTGGCCGGTCACGGCGCCGGCGTGGTCCGTATCCTGGCCGCCATGCACACCGACGCGGCCACGCGCGCCGCCGCGTTGCTGGCCGCGCTGCCCACCGATCTGATGGCCCCCGCGCCGTCCCTGCGAAACGACCCCATCGCCGCTGCCTTTGGCACGGAGGTCGCGCGGCTGGTGCAGGGCGCCTACGCCCTGCTGCGCCTGGGCGTGGTCGCCCGCCAGGCCAGCGACGCCGCCGCGGAAAGCGGCTCGCAAAAGGAAATGCAGCGCAAGATGCTGCTGGCCATGGCCGCGGACCTGCGCATCGTGCTGATGCGGCTGGCTTCGCGGCTGCGCACGCTGCGCTGGCACGCCGAGACCAAGGCGCCGTGCTCGCCCGGATTTGCCCGCGAGACCCTGGATCTGTACGCGCCGCTGGCCAACCGCCTGGGCATCTGGCAGATCAAGTGGGAAATGGAAGACCTGTCCTTCCGCTTTCTTGAGCCCGAAAAGTACAAGCACATCGCCCGCCTGCTGGAAGAAAAGCGGGTCGAGCGCGAGGCCTTCATTGCGGGCGCCATCGAGCGCCTGCAACAGGCGCTTGCCAAAAGCGGTATCGAGGCCGAGGTCAGCGGCCGGCCCAAGCACATCTACAGCATCTGGAACAAGATGCGCGTCAAGCGCCTGGACTTCTCGCAGATGTACGATCTGCGGGCGCTGCGTGTCATCGTCGACGACGTGCGCGCGTGCTACACGGCCCTGGGCATGGTGCACGAGATGTGGACGCCGCTGTCCGAGGAATTCGACGACTACATCTCGCGGCCCAAGCCCAACGGCTACCGGTCCCTGCACACGGTGGTCACCGACGACGACGGCCGCCCCTTCGAAGTGCAGATCCGCACGCGCGAGATGCATCAGTTCGCCGAATACGGGATGGCCGCGCACTGGCGCTACAAGGAAGCGGGCGCCAAGGGCGGCCAGGTGGCCGCCTCCAGCGAGTACGACCGGCAGCTCGCCTGGATGCGCCAGCTGCTGGCCTGGAACAGCGATGTCGAAGGCGGCGCGGACACGCCGCCGGAACCGGTCAAGCCCGCCTCGGGCAGGGCGGCCTCGGGCAAGAGCCGCGGCGCCGTGGCCGCGCCCGCGCACACCGACGAGCGCATCTACGTGCTGACGCCTCAGGCGCGCGTGATCGAATTGCCCGCTGGCGCCACGCCCGTGGATTTTGCCTATCACCTGCATACCGACCTGGGCCACCGCTGCCGTGGCGCGCGCGTTGACGGGCAGATGGTGCCGCTGCAGACGCATCTGTCCACTGGACAGACCGTGGAGATCATCTCCGCCAAGTCCGGCGGCCCCTCTCGCGACTGGCTCAATCCGCAGCTCGGCTTTCTGGCCAGCCCGCGGGCACGCGCCAAGGTGCGCATGTGGTTCAACGCCATTGAATTGCAGCAGCGCATCACGCAAGGCCAGGCGCTCGTCGAAAAGGAATTGCAGCGCCTGGGCAAGACGGCCATCAACCTGGAGCAGTTGGCCCAGAACCTGGGTTTTGCCCGCGCCGACGACCTGAACGTAGCCGCGGCCAAGGAAGAATTCAGCCTGCGGCAGATCGACGCGGTGTTCCAGCAGCCGGCGCCCGCGGCCGAGCCCACGCCGGCCGCGCTGCGGCACGCCAGCGCGGGCAGCGCCGAGAAAAGCGGCAAGAGCGGCGTGCTGGTGGTCGGGGTAGGGTCGCTGTTGACGCAGCTTGCCCGCTGCTGCCGTCCCGCGCCGCCGGATGCGATCTCCGGGTTCGTGACACGCGGTCGCGGCGTTTCCATCCACCGCCGCGATTGCCACAGCTACCTGGCGCTGGCCGCGCGCGAGCCCGAACGCGTCATCGAGGTGGCGTGGGGCGAAACCGCCGATACCTTCTATCCG
>JAEYVD010000282.1 GCA_023432075.1 Pseudomonadota bacterium
TCGGAGCAGGTTGAAAACGCAGGCGCCACGATGCGCGAGATCGTCGAGTCCGTGCAGCGCGTGACCAGCTTGATGGCCGAGATTTCGGCCGCTTCCGAAGAGCAGGCCACCGGCATCGACCAGGTCAATCGCGCGGTGTCGCAGATGGATAGCGTGACACAGCAAAACGCCGCGCTCGTCGAAGAGGCTGCCGCTGCGGCCGGTGCGCTGGAAGAGCAGGCACGCCAGCTGGCCGGCGCCGTGTCGGTCTTCAAGCTGCCCGACGGTCAGGTCATCGACGCGCCCGCAGCCAGGCTGGGCGCCAGCATGACGCCGCAGCTCGCGTAACGTCACCTCGCAGTTCCGCAATCAGCGCGTGTCCGCACGCGTTGGGCGCACGGGCCGGCCCGCCAGTTTTCCTGGCGCGCCGGCCCGTCTCGCTAGAATGACGGAATCCTTTCGCACCGGTTGTCTTTCGTGACTCTCTACGACGTTCCCGCTCCTGCCAAGCTGAATCTCTTTCTGCACGTCGTGGGCCGCCGCGCCGACGGCTATCACCTGCTGCAGACTGTGTTCCGCTTCATCGATCTGTGCGACACGCTGCACTTCGAGGTGCGCGCCGATGGCGTCATCAGCCGCGCCACCGACCTGCCGGGCGTCCCGGAAGATGAGGACCTCACCGTTCGCGCCGCGCGCGCGCTGCAAAAGGCCACAGGCACGCGCCAGGGCGCGCAGATCAGCCTTGAAAAACGCATCCCGCAAGGCGGCGGCCTGGGCGGCGGCTCCAGCGATGCCGCATCGGTCCTGATCGCGTTGAACAGGTTGTGGAACACGGGGCTGTCGCGCCGCGAGCTCATGGCGCTGGCGTTGCCGTTGGGGGCCGACGTGCCCGTCTTCGTCTTCGGCCAGTCGGCATTCGCGCAGGGAATTGGCGAAGATCTCACGTCCGTGTCGCTGCCCGAGCGCGCCTATCTGGTGGCGCAACCGGATGCCAGCGTGCCGACTGTTGGCATTTTTTCCGCACCCGATTTGACAAGGGATTCTTCTTACATCACAATAGCGGACTTTCTTGCTTCGCAAACATTTTTGCCTAGCGGATCTGGCGGTGAATTTGCCAAAGGATGCGCGCTTTACGGAAGAAATGATTTGGAGCCGGTGGTCTACCGTCTTTATCCTGAAGTACTTGGGGCATCGCGGTGGCTTGCTGAACGGGGTTTCCCTGTTCGCATGTCGGGATCAGGCGCGTGTTTATTCGCCGAATTTTCCGAAACATCGCAGGCCGTTTTGGCAGAACAAGAAATTACCGCTATAATGCGCGGCGCTGATAAAACATTCAGCCAAACGCATCCACGGTTTCGGTTAGTGCAGGCATGTACTGGGTTAGCTGAACATCCGTTGCGGAATTGGATTGCAAGATAGTTGGGGAGTCGCCAAGCTGGTTAAGGCACCGGATTTTGATTCCGGCATGCGAAGGTTCGAATCCTTCCTCCCCAGCCAACCGAATACATAAAAAAGCTGTTGAACACGCCTGTAAGACACTGGCCCGGGTTCAGCAGCTTTTTTATTTTCCGGATTCGCTGGTGCAAGTTGATTGTGCTGCACTAGGTCTCACCCGCAGGTACCACCCCGCATCACTCGTTAGTGTCTCAAACGACCATCGCATCATCCATCATGGCAAACGATAGCTTCATGATTTTCACGGGCACCGCCAACACTCGGCTGGCCGTGGACGTAGTCAACCACCTCGATATGTCCCTGGGAAAGATGACCGTCGGTCGTTTTTCGGACGGCGAGGTGATGGTCGAGATCAACGAGAATGTGCGCGGCAAGGACGTCTTCGTCCTGCAGCCCACCTGTGCGCCCACCAATGACAACCTGATGGAAATCATGGTGATGGTTGATGCCCTGCGCCGCGCGTCGGCCGGCCGCATCACCGCCGCGATTCCCTACTTCGGCTATGCCCGCCAGGACCGCCGTCCGCGTTCGGCGCGCGTGGCCATCTCGGCCAAGGTCGTGGCCAACATGCTGCAGGTCGCTGGCGTTGACCGCGTCCTGACCATGGACCTGCACGCCGACCAGATCCAGGGTTTCTTCGACATTCCCGTGGACAACATCTACGCCGGTCCGATCCTGCTGGGCGACATCTGGCGCCGCAATTTCTCGAACCTGGTCGTGGTGTCCCCGGACATCGGCGGCGTGGTTCGCGCCCGCGCGCTGGCCAAGCAGCTCGAAGCCGATCTGGCCATCATCGACAAGCGCCGTCCGCGCGCCAACGTGTCGGAAGTGATGAACATCATCGGTGAAGTCGACGGCCGCACCTGCATCATCATGGACGACATGGTCGACACCGCCGGCACGCTGTGCAAGGCGGCCCAGGCCCTGAAAGACCGCGGCGCCGGCGCCGTTTACGCCTATTGCACGCACCCCGTGCTGTCGGGCGGCGCCATCGACCGCATCGAAGCGTCGGAACTCGACGAACTCGTCGTCACCGACACCATTCCGCTCTCCGAGCAAGGCCAAGCCAGCAGCAAGATCCGCCAGCTGTCGTGCGCCGCGCTGCTGGGCGAGACCATCCTGCGTATTTCCAACGCCGAATCGGTCAGCTCGCTGTTCGTCGATTGACGCGTTCGCGTCGATCGGATCACAGCCCGAATTTCCAGTTATTTGCGCCTTGCTGGTCGCGGCAAGGTGCAAACAAGCACGGCGCGCCCTTTGCGCGCCGTGATTTCAACCGGTGAAGTCTCTTCACCTTTATTGCTTCGGAGTTATCCATGAAATTTACTGCCACTGCGCGTAGCGTCCAGGGTTCGAGTGCGAGCCGCCGCCTGCGCCGCGCGGGCCGCGTTCCCGCCATTGTTTATGGTGGTACGGCTGCCCCCCTGAACATCGAACTCGACCACAACGAGATCTACCACGCGCTGCGCAAGGAAGAATTCCACGCATCGATCCTGCAAATGCAGCTCGAAGGCGCCAAGGATGAGCAAGTTCTGCTGCGTTCGGTTCAATGGCACGCCTACAAGCCGCAAGTCCTGCACGTGGACTTCCAGCGCGTCGACGCCAACCAAGCCCTGCGCACCAAGGTGCCGCTGCACTTCGTGAACGCTGAAATCTCGCCGGCCGTGAAGCTGAGCGGCGCGATCATCAGCCACGTGACGACCGAACTGGAAATCACCTGCCTGCCGTCGGCGCTGCCCCAGTTCATCGAAGTGAACCTGGCTGACGTGCTGGCCGGCGGTTCGATCCACCTGGCCGACATCAAGCTGCCCATGGGCGTGACCTACGTCCCCCACGGCGGTGAAGACAACCCCCTGCTGGCCGCTGCGGTCACCAAGGGTGGCGCTGCCGCTGCCGACGAAGCCGAAGAAGCTGCTCCGGCCGCCTAAGTCCTGCCGGAAAGCCCTTGCGGCTTTCCTGCGGCTTACGCTTGAAACCCTGCGTGTGCATTTGCATGCGCAGGGTTTTTTGGTTTAAACACCCCCATCATGTCTACTCCCATACGCCTCATCGTGGGACTGGGTAATCCAGGTCCCGACTACGAAACCACCCGGCACAACGCCGGCTTCTGGCTGGCCGACCATCTGGCGGACGATCTGCGCACTTCTTTTGCGCTCGAGAAGTCTTTTTTCGGCATGGTGGCCAAGTCGCGCCAGGGTGCGGACAACATCCTGCTGCTCAAGCCCAACACCTACATGAACCGATCCGGCCAGGCGGTCGGCGCGCTGGCGCGCTTTTACAAGCTGACGCCGGAAGAAGTGCTGGTGCTGCACGACGAACTGGACCTCATGCCCGGACAGGTCAAGCTCAAGCAGGGCGGCGGCCACGCCGGCCACAACGGCCTGAAGGACATCCAGGCCGCGCTGGGCAGCCCCAACTTCTGGCGCCTTCGTATCGGTATCGGCCATCCGCGCACGCTGGGTCTGGCGCAACAGGTCGCCGACTTCGTGCTGCACCCCCCGCGCCGCGAGGAACAAAAGGAAATCGAAGCCGTCATCGACCGCTGCCGCGCCGTCGTGCCCGCCATGCTGGCAGGCGACTTCGCGCTGGCCACCCGCCAGCTGCATAGCGGCAACGAGTCCTGATGAAACCAGGCCCGACCACCCGAAAACTGCGCTTTCGCAGCGAGATCGCCGACTTCTGGCGTTTCATCCGCCATCCGCATCCGGTATCGCGGCTGCCGCGCCGCGCTGGCGGCAGCGGTCTTGCCGCCGATTGGTGGCCGGGTATCGGGCCGGGCCGCCTTCTAGCCTGGGCCGCGGTGCTTTGGGCGATCAACCTCTTCGCGCTGGGCCCCGTGGCCGTGGCCGCCGCGGGGCTGGGCGGCGTGACGCATCGTCTCGATCCCCACAACATTCCCTGGCTCACCGCGGTGCTGTGGGCGCCGCTGGTCGAGGAAATGCTGTTCCGCTACGGACTTCGCCGGCCGCGCCAGGCCCTGTGGTTGATACCTGCGCTGGTGCCGGTCGTGCTGTGGGGGCCCAAGCTCTGGACGGGGCTGCTGCTGGCCGCGTTCATTTTGCTGGCGGTGTGGGGGCTGCGCGCACGTCCTGAGCCGCTCAAAGGCTGGGACACCAACTGGCGCAGGTATTACCTGCAGCACTTCGGCGTCGTGTTCCATCTAGTCGCGCTGACGTTTGCCGCGGTGCATCTGACCAACTTTGTCTACAACAAGACGCCGTACTGGCTGCTGCCGCTGCTGGTGCTGCCGCAATGGCTGACCGGCCTCGTGCTGGGCTGGATGCGCGTGCGCCGCGGCATCGGGGCGGCGATCCTGCTGCATTCCGTGTTCAACGCCGGCCCCATCCTGATGATCTGGCTGGTCATGCGCTACGCGCCCACGGCGGCCGGTTAAGGCCTCGTGCGGCGGCGCGCCGTCAGAAGCAAAGGGCGCTTTGCCGGCAGCCATGCCGGCTGCGATTCGCCGGCGGCGTCCTCGGGGCCGCATCACGTCCGCCGGGAAGGCGTCGTTTCACCCCGCCGGGGTAAACTACGCCGTTAACGCTCAATACCGTACTTACACAGGATTCCCATGGCTCTGCAATGCGGCATCGTCGGCCTGCCCAACGTTGGCAAATCGACACTC
>JAEYVD010000318.1 GCA_023432075.1 Pseudomonadota bacterium
GGCGGCACGTTCCTCACGTTCTCGGACTACTCGCGCAACGCCATCCGCATGGCCGCGCTGATGAAGCAGCGCGTCGTCCACGTGTTCACGCACGACTCCATCGGCCTGGGCGAAGACGGCCCGACCCACCAGTCGATCGAGCACGCGGCCAGCCTGCGCCTCATCCCCAACCTGTCGCTGTGGCGTCCTTGCGATACCGCCGAGACCGCCGTGGCCTGGAACGCCGCCGTGACGCGTCCGACCAGCATCGGCATGGACGTGCATGACGGCGGCCCGACGGCCCTCCTGCTGTCGCGCCAGAACCTGCCCTTCGTGCAGCGCGACGCGGCCACCGTCGACGCCATCGCCCGCGGCGGCTACGTGCTGCGCGACGCCGAAGGCGCCCGCGCCGTCATCATCGCCACCGGCTCTGAAGTCGCCATCGCGCTGGACGCGCAGGCGCAGCTGGCCAAGGAAGGCATCGCCGTGCGGGTGGTCTCCATGCCCAGCACCGACGTCTTCGACAAGCAGGACGCCGCCTGGAAGCAATCCGTGCTGCCCAAGGGCCTGCCGCGCGTGGCCGTCGAGGCCGGCGTCACCGCCTTCTGGCACAAGTACGTGGGCCTGGAAGGCGCCGTGGTCGGCATCGACCGCTACGGCGAGTCCGCGCCGGCCGGCGCCCTGTTCAAGTTCTTCGGGCTGACCGCCGACAAGGTGGCCGAGACCGTCAAGCAAGTTTTGTAAAAAAGGAGCTTAGTCATGACCATTCGCGTCGCCATCAACGGTTACGGTCGCATCGGCCGCAACATCCTGCGTGCCCACTACGAAGGTGGCAAGAAGCACGATATCGAAATCGTCGCCATCAACGACCTGGGCGATCCCAAGACGAACGCGCACCTGACGCGCTACGACACCGCCCACGGCAAGTTCCCGGGCACCGTCGAAGTCGACGGCGAGTTCATGGTCGTCAACGGCGACAAGATCCGCGTGCTGGCCAACCGCAACCCGGCTGAACTGCCGTGGGGCGACCTGAAGGTCGACGTCGTGCTGGAATGCACGGGCTTTTTCACCACCAAGGAAAAGGCCGGCGCGCACATCAAGGGCGGCGCCAAAAAGGTCATCATCTCGGCCCCCGGCGGCAAGGATGTCGACGCCACCATCGTCTACGGCGTCAACCACGGCGTGCTGAAGTCGACCGACACCGTCATCTCCAACGCGTCGTGCACCACCAACTGCCTGGCCCCGCTGGTCAAGCCGCTGAACGACAAGCTGGGTCTGGAAAACGGCCTGATGACCACCGTTCACGCCTACACGAACGACCAGGTCCTGACCGACGTCTACCACGAAGACCTGCGCCGCGCCCGTTCGGCCACGATGAGCATGATCCCCACGAAGACCGGCGCCGCCGCCGCCGTGGGCCTGGTCCTGCCGGAACTGAACGGCAAGCTGGACGGCTACGCCATCCGCGTCCCGACCATCAACGTGTCGCTGGTCGACCTGTCGTTCGTGGCCAGCCGCGACACGACCGCCGAAGAAGTGAACGGCATCCTGAAGGCCGCCTCGGAAGGCGAGCTCAAGGGCATCCTGGACTACAACACCGAACCCCTGGTCTCGGTCGACTACAACCACAACCCGGCCTCCAGCACCGTTGACGCGTCGCTGACCAAGGTCTCGGGCCGTCTGGTCAAGGTCTCGTCCTGGTACGACAACGAGTGGGGCTTCTCGAACCGCATGCTCGACACCACCGTCGCGCTGATGTCGGCCAAGTAAGCACGCCGCCAGTCCATAAGGGGACGGATTTGTTTTCCGCCATTGCGGAAAATGGGTTCGTCCCCTTTGTTCGCCTACCGAAGGAATCCAACTATGTCCAAGGTCCAAACCCTGTCCGCGCTGGCCAAGGCCGGCGCCCTGTCCGGCAAGCGTGTGTTCATCCGCGCCGACCTGAACGTCCCGTTCGATGACGCCGGCCGCATCAGCGAAGACACCCGCATCCGCGCCTCGGTGCCCGGCATCCGCCTGGCGCTGGACGCCGGCGCCGCCGTGATGGTTACCTCCCACCTGGGCCGCCCCAAAGAAGGCGTCTTGACCGACGCCGATTCGCTTGCCAAGGTTGGCCAGCGCCTGTCCGAACTGCTGGGCATGCCCGTGCCGCTGGTGCGCGACTGGGTCGATGGCGTGAAGGTCGATCACGGCCAGGTTGTGCTGCTGGAAAACTGCCGCGTGAACGTCGGCGAAAAGAAAGACGACGAGGCACTTGCCAAGAAGATGGCCGCGCTGTGCGACGTGTACGTCAACGATGCCTTCGGCACGGCGCATCGCGCCGAAGCCACCACGCACGGCATCGCGCGCTTTGCCCCCGTGGCTTGCGCCGGCCCGCTGCTGGAAGCCGAACTTGACGCCCTGGGCCGTGCGCTGCACGAACCCAAGCGTCCCCTGGTCGCGATCGTGGGCGGCTCCAAGGTGTCGACCAAGCTTTCCATCCTGCAATCGCTGGCCGACAAGGTCGATCAACTGGTGGTGGGCGGCGGCATCGCCAACACGTTCATGCTGGCCGCCGGCCTGTCCATCGGCAAGTCGCTGGCCGAGCCCGACCAGGTCGAGCAGGCCCGCGCCGTCATCGACATCATGAAAAAGCGCGGCGCGGCCGTGCCTATTCCCGTTGACGTGGTGTGCGCCAAGTCGTTCGGTGCAGACGCCGAGGCCACCGTGAAGGCGGCCACCGACGTGGCCGACGACGACATGATCCTGGACATCGGTCCGCAGACCGCGGCGCAGCTGGCCGAGATCCTCAAGAAGGCCGGCACCATCGTCTGGAACGGCCCGGTGGGCGTGTTCGAATTCGACCAGTTCGCCAATGGCACGGAAGTGGTCGCCCGCGCCATCGCCGACTCCGAAGGCTTCTCGATCGCCGGCGGCGGCGACACCCTGGCCGCCATCGCCAAGTACAAGATCGGCGAGCAGGTCGGCTACATCTCCACCGGCGGCGGCGCCTTCCTGGAATTCCTGGAAGGCAAGACCCTGCCCGCCGTGGCAGTGCTGCAAGCCCGCGCCGCGGGCTGATCCCGCGGTGTGACGGGTGTCTGACGGCCGGCAGGTGTCAGACACCCGGATTGATTTACCTTGCACCGCCCTTGAGCGAGTTGGTTTAGGCTTGGTGGTCGTCCCGCGTCGTGTGGGAGTCCTTTTTTCAGGTCGTCCTGCTGCACCATGAACCTTCGCGTCATTCCTGGCCTGGCCAACTTCCAGGGCATTTCCCGCGACTCGGCCCGGCGCGACATCACGGCGGGCTTTAGCGTGGCCGCGGTGGCGCTGCCGGTGGGGCTGGCCTATTCCGCCATGATGGGGGTGCCGCCCGTTGCCGGGCTGTGGGCCGCCATTGCGGGCATGCTTGCCTACGCGTTCTTCGGCTCGTCGCGCACGCTCATCGTCGGTCCCGACACCGCCACCTGCACCCTCATTGCCGCCACCTTGACCGGCATGGCGCTGACCACACCCGAAGCGCGGCTGCAGGGCGCCACCAGCATTGCGCTCACCGTTGGCGTGGGTTGCCTCATCGCCCGGATCCTGAGGCTGGGCGTGCTTGCCAACCTGCTGTCGCGGCCGGTGCTGATCGGGTACATGGCCGGCGTGGCGGTCACGCTGGCGACGTCGCAACTGAGCGGCCTGACGGGCGTGGGCCTGCGCAACAGCGGCCTGATCCATCCGTTCATGGAGCTGTCTCAGCGGCTGTCCGAAATCCGGCTGCCGACGTTGTTCCTGGGGCTGGCCTCGTGCATCTTCCTGGTGGCGATCAAACGCTGGCGGCCTTCGTGGCCCGGCCCCATTTTGCTGGTGGTCGCGACCTGCCTGCTTTCCTGGCTGTTCAATTTCCCGGCGATGGGCATCGCGGTGGTGGGCGACGTGCCGGCCGGGCTGCCCGCGTTCCGCCTGCCCGTCAGCCTGGAAGGCGTGGACGGCATCCTGCTGGGCGCGGCTGGCGTGCTGGTCGTCAGCTTTTCCAGCGGCATCGTGACGGCCCGCAGCTTTGCGGCGCGCACGGGCGAACACGTCGACCCGAACCGCGAACTGGTGGGGTTTGGCGCGGCCAACGTGGCCGCGGGATTGTTCCAGGGCTACGTCGTGACGGGCGCCGATTCGCGCACGGCGGTCGGGCTGGTGGCAGGCGGGTCGTCGCCGCTCGTCAGCATCAGCGCGGCGGCCGCGCTGGCCGTCGTGGTGGGCCTGTTGAGCGAGCCGCTCTATTGGCTGCCGCAGTTCGCGCTGTCGGCCATCCTGCTGCTCGCCGCGGCCAGCCTGTTCGACTGGCAAGCGTTCAAGCGGCTGGCGCGGATTTCGCGCATCGAACTGGCGTTCGGGGTGCTGGCGGCCGTGGGCGTGGTGGGATTCGGCGTGCTGCAGGGCGTCGCGGTTTCCGTGGGCGCGACGCTGCTCTATGCCATGTACGTGTCCGGCAATCCCCGCGATGCGCTGCTGGGCCGCTTGCCCGGCGAGACGGTGCTGGGCAAGATGCACCTGAATCCGCAGGCCCAGCCGGTGCCGGGCGCCGTGATCTGGCTGTTCGAGTCCTCGGTCTGGTTCTTCAATGCGGACGCCTTTCGCCGCCGCGCGCGCGAAGTCATCGAACAGGCGGGCGACGTGCGCTGGTTCGTGCTGGACGCCGAAGCCATGACCCAGGCCGATGCCGACGCCGTCGAGGCGCTCTATGAACTCAAGCGCATCCTGGACGAACGCGGCATCTCATTGCTGGTCGCGGGCGGCCACGGCAAATTCCGCGAGGCGTTGCAGCGCTCGGGGCTCGTCAAGAAGATCGGTCCGGACAGGATCTTCGGCAGCCCCGAACAGGCGGTGGAAGCCATCGAGCGCTGGCGCCAGGGCGGGCCGGCGACGCTGGGCTGACCTTCGAATGACCTGGGTGTCTGACACCCTCGGATGACCAGATACCGTCTTGACCGTCAAGCGCTCAGGCGTAGTCGGGCCGATACGGTGTCCGAGTTTTAAGCA
>JAEYVD010000337.1 GCA_023432075.1 Pseudomonadota bacterium
GCCGCGTGGATCGCCAGGTTGTCGCCCGCCGGGACCGAGACCGTCACCGCGCGGCCGCGCACGGTCCATCCCGCACGCAGGGGTTTGATCGCCGCGCGCAGATGGCGCGCGCCGGCGTCCGCCAGCAATGTGCTGGTCAAGCCGGATTCGTGGATGTCGCGCATGGGGGTCACTCCATCAAGGCCGAAACCACGGCCGGGAAAATGCTTTGATAAGCCTCGCCATAGCGCGTGCCCGCCGTCTTGCCCCGGCGCCCGGCCTGCGCGCCGCGTTGCAGCGCCACGCGCTCGTAGTACGCCCACAGGTTGCTTTGCGTCGGCATGGCCTGCATGGCTTGCCACTTGCGTTCCCACACGTCCGTGATATCCAGCAGCACGTTGGGTTTGAAGCCGCACAGCTCGGTTTGGTGCGGCTCGAAGCACAACACTTGCGGCGGCACGACGAAATCGGCGCCATGCCCCGGCGCCATCGCCTGCATGCGGCCGCGCAGCGTCATTTCGAACGTGCGGCAGTGATCGAGGTTGGAGGGATCGTGCTCCGGGTGCGTAAGCACGACCGAGGGCTTCGTGCGGCGCAACGTCTCAGAGATGCGGCGCACGGCGTCCGGCGAGTCGGGCAGCGGATAGTCGCCCAGGTCGTGAAAATCCACGCTGCTCACGTCCAGGATCTGGGCGGCGGCCTGCGCTTCAGCGTGGCGTTGCGCCTTCACCGCCTCGCGCTGCGTATCGCCTTTCCACGCCGCATTGGACTCTCCGTTCTCGCCATAGCTCAGGCAGACCAGATGCACCTGTACGCCACGCTGCGCGTGCAGGGCCATCGCGCCCCCACAGCGCCAGACAAAATCGCCCACATGGGCAGTTACCACCACCATCGAATTTGCCATCCCGGCCTCCCGAATCAATAGACTGGGTGCATTTTAAATTTACGAAACGACGTTGTATTACGTACAATAATCAAGCAAAACCGCACCTCTTGGAGAATTCATGAGCAATGATGGCGTCGTGGCCGTTGAACGCGCGCTCAGCGTGCTGGACTGCTTTCGCCCGGGCGCGGAGCATCTGTCGCTAGCGGATTTCGCCGGCCGCCTGCCCTTGCACAAGACGACGATCTTTCGCTTGCTCAATTCGCTGGCGCGATGCGGCTATGTGGTGCGCGAGCCCGACGGCCGCTACGGACTGGGCCCGCGCGTGCTGTTCCTGGCGCGGGTCTACGAACGCGGCTTCGACCTGGAGGCCGTCGTCATGCCGGTGCTGGAGCGGCTGTCGGCAGACACCGGTGAAAGCGCCGCGTATTACGTCGAAGGCGGAGAACCGGGGCAACGCCTGTGCCTTTTCCGGCACCAGCCGCATGAAGGCCTGCATAGCCAGGTCATTGCCGGCAGCGTGATGCCCCCCGACAAATCCTCCACGGGCCAGGTCTTTGCGATCTGGGCGCAAGGAGCGCGCCGCGATCAGGTCCGCCTACCGATCTTCTCGTGCGGCGCGCGCGATCCGTATACGTCGTCCTGGTCTGTTCCGGTCATCGGCCAGGAAGACCGCTTCGTCGGCGCGCTGACCATTGCCGGTCCGTCGGCACGGCTCAAGACCGTGGACGCCAAGGCATTCGAGGCCATGATCCTGGAACGCGCCGACGACCTGTCGCGGCGCCTGGGGGCGTCGTCCGACATGCGCGCCGTGCTTTACGGGCCGGACGCGTCGTAGCGCAGTCGCGCAGCCAAGGGCCGGTTTCCGCGCAGGCATAACCGGTCCTTAACAGGCCTATTAGTAGGGCTAATGAATAAAACCGGGATTTTTTCGGCAAAATTCCGGACTCAAGTAGTTATCCCCCCACCCGAGGCAACGCGACTGTGCCTTGCCTCTCAGGAATTGCCCCCATGACGCAACTGCAAATCAACGGCCAGACCCAGGACGTCAACGTCCCGGATGAAATGCCGATCCTATGGGTTCTGCGCGACGAACTGGGCATGACCGGCACCAAGTTCGGCTGCGGCATGGCGCTGTGCGGCGCCTGTACTGTGCATATCGACGGCACGCCCGTGCGCGCCTGCCTTACCCCCGTCTCGGTGGCTTCTGGCCGCCAGCTGTCGACCATTGAAGGCATGGATGCCGATCCGGTCGGCCGGGCGGTGCAGACGGCCTGGGTCGACAACAACGTCGCGCAATGCGGCTACTGCCAGGCGGGCCAGATCATGACGGCGGTGAGCCTGTTGAAGGCCAATCCCACTCCCACCGAACAGGAGATCGCGGACGCCATGAGCGGCAACATCTGCCGCTGCGGCACCTACCCGCGCATCCTGGCCGCCATTCAACAGGCCGCAAGCCGCCTCGCCCAAGGAGGCAAGCAATGACCGCCGCCGCTCAACTTTCGCGCCGCGCTTTCCTGCAGGGCAGCCTGGGCGTCTTGACGCTTGCCGTCACGGCCAAGGGATGGGTCACGACCGCGGTGGCCGCCGAGCCGGCCGCCAAGGCGTATGGCGCCGACAGCATGCCTGGCGGCACTGTGGACGATCCGCTGGTCTTTGTCAGCATCGCCGCCGACGGCACGGTCACCATCGTGGCGCACCGCGCCGAAATGGGCACCGGCGTGCGCACCAGCCTGCCGATGGTGGTGGCCGACGAGATGGAAGCCCGCTGGGAACGCGTGAAGGCCGTGCAGGCGCCCGGCGACGAAGCGCGCTACGGCAATCAGAACGTGGACGGCTCGCGCAGCATGCGGCACTTCCTGATGCCGATGCGGCGCGTGGGCGCGGCGGCCCGGCAGATGCTGGAAGCCGCGGCAGCGGCGCGATGGGCCGTGCCCGTTGCCGAGGTCAAGGCCGAACAGCATGAAGTGCTACATGCGCCCACCGGCCGGCGGCTGTCCTATGGCGACCTGGCGGCGGACGCGGCCAAGCAGCCCGTGCCGGCCAGCGACGCGCTCAAGCTCAAGGACCGGTCCGCATTCCGGTACATCGGCAAGGA
>JAEYVD010000342.1 GCA_023432075.1 Pseudomonadota bacterium
AGCAGCACCGGCGACAAGGCCAACGAACTGCGCGACCGCGCCCTGACGTCGCTGCGGCGCACGCGTGAGGCGCTGTACGAAGCGCAGGATGCCGTTCTCGAACGCGGCCGCAAGGCTGCCCGCGCGACGGATGACTACGTGCACGACAATCCCTGGCAAGCCATCGGGGTGGCAGGCGTGACCGGCCTGCTGCTCGGCTTGCTGATCAGCCGCCGCTGACAGGGCAGGATGTCCGGGCGGCAGGCACGGCGACACGCCGCTGCCTGCCGCCCGGCGTTCTTTCAGCCATGGGTCTAAGAAAAACTGTATTCGGTGTTGCCTCCAGCCTGGTCGGGCTGATGCGTACGCGGTTGGAGCTGCTGGCTCTTGAAGCCGCGGACGAAAAGGCGCGCCTGCTCAAGCTGCTGGGCCTTGCGTTTGCGGCCCTGCTATTTCTGACGCTGGCGGTGCTGGTGGCCACCATCACCATCGCCGTGGCGTTCTGGCCCACGGAAGACCGCTATCTGGCCCTTGGCCTGCTGGCGGGATTCTATGGTGTTGCTGGCGTGGTGCTGCTGCTGGTGGTGCGCCACGGACTCGTCTACGGACCGGCGCCGTTCTCGGCCACGCTCGAAGAGCTGGGCCGCGATGCGGAGTTGCTGGACAGGGTGCGCGAAGCCCAAGCCGACGACGAGACGGCGGTGCGCCGGCGCGAGGGGTTCTGAGTCATGCACAAACGATCTCCCACCGTCGACCGCGCCGTGCGCATCGAACTCTTGCGCGCCCGCGCGGCAATCGAGCGCGAGTCGCTGGCGCAGAACATCGTGTCGGCCGGGCGCAGGCTGGAACCCAGCGCGCTCATCCGCGGCATGCTGCCGGGCCTGGCATCGGGCGGCGCGTCCCGCTGGGCCTTGCAGGCCATCACGCTGGCGCGGCGTTATCCCATCATCAGTTCGTCGCTGTCCGCCATGTTCATGCGTGGCGGCAAGCGGGGCAAACTGCTCAAACTTGCCGGCGGCGCGTTCGTGGGCTGGCAGATCCTGAAGGCCGTGCGCGGCATGCGCCAGGATGATGATCCGGAACGCGATTGAACTGACGCCTTCTGAAAAAGACAAAGCCCCGTTGACGGGGCTTTGTTATTTGCGCGCTGAGCAGCCGGCTACAGCCCCAACTGCCCCCAAATGTCGTCCACGCGTTTCTTGACGTCGGCGTCCATCGTGATGGGCGTGCCCCATTCGCGGTTGGTTTCGCCCGGCCACTTGTTGGTGGCGTCCAGGCCCATCTTGCCGCCCAGACCGGACACCGGCGAAGCGAAATCCAGGTAGTCGATCGGGGTGTTCTCCACCAGCAGCGTGTCGCGCACCGGGTCCATGCGGGTGGTCATCGCCCAGACCACTTCCTTCCAGTCGCGCGGGTTGATGTCTTCGTCCACCACCACGATGAACTTGGTGTACATGAACTGGCGCAGGATGCTCCACAGGCCGAACATGACGCGCTTGGCGTGGCCCGCGTACTGTTTGCGGATCGACACCACGGCCAGGCGATAGCTGCAGCCTTCGGGCGGCAGATAGAAGTCCACGATTTCCGGCAACTGGCGGCGCAGCAGCGGCACGAAGACCTCGTTCAGCGCCACGCCCAGCACGGCGGGCTCGTCGGGCGGCTTGCCGGTGTAGGTCGAGTGATAGATGGGATTGCGGCGCATCGTGATGCGCTCGACCGTGAAGACCGGGAACCAATCCTGCTCGTTGTAGTAACCGGTATGGTCACCGTACGGGCCTTCCAGCGCCATTTCGTAGCCGGTGTCGGGCGGCGGATTGACGCCTTCGGGGACGACGGGCTTGTTGGCGCGCGGGTCCGAGGAGGGCAGCAGATGGCCTTCCAGCACGATCTCGGCCCAGGCCGGCACGGACAGGTTGCTGCCCAGCGCCTGCGCAACTTCGGTGCGCGAGCCGCGCAGCAGGCCCGCGAACTGGTATTCGGACAGGCTGTCCGGCACCGGCGTGACGGCGCCCAGCGTGGTGGCCGGATCGGCGCCCAGCGCCACCGCGATGGGAAAGGGCGTGCCGGGGTTGGCGATCGCGTGGTCGCGGAAATCCAGCGCGCCGCCGCGATGCGACAGCCAGCGCATGATGAGCTTGTTCGGCCCCAGCAACTGCTGGCGGTAGATGCCCAGGTTCTGGCGCTTGGCGTTGGGGCCGCGTGTGATCACCAGGCCCCAGGTCAAGAGCGGCGCCACGTCGCCCGGCCAGCAGGTCTGGATGGGCAGGCGCGTCAAGTCCACGTCCTTGCCTTCCCAGACGATTTCCTGGCAGGCGGGGCTCTTGACGTTCTTGGGGCTCATGTCCCACAGCGCGGACTTCAGCATCGACACCTTGGCCAGGGCATCGCGCAGGCCCTTGGGCGCCTCGGGTTCGCGCAGCGATGCCAGCAGCTCGCCGATATCGCGCAGCGCGCTGACGTCGTCGGCGCCCATGCCGCGCGCCACGCGCGCGGGGGTCCCGAACAGATTGGCCAGCACCGGCATCTGCGCGGGCTGGCCGTTGTGACGGGCGTTTTCGAACAGCAGGGCAGGGCCTTCGGCCCGCAGCACGCGGTCGGAAATCTCGGTCATTTCAAGCTGCGTCGACACCGGCGCAGCAATGCGTTTGAGCTCGCCCATGCGTTCAAGTTGGGCGATGAAGTCTCTAAGGTCGCGGTATTTCACTACAGATCCCAGCGATTTGGTTACATTTCAGGTTCAAAGAGAGGTTAACATTGACTCCC
>JAEYVD010000025.1 GCA_023432075.1 Pseudomonadota bacterium
ACGACGATTGAGCGGGCGCGCCAGGAAAGCGCGCTAGGGCTTGCGGCGTGCCCGCGCCAGCGCGAGCAGATTGGAGGCCCGTGCACCGGTCGCATCGCGCACGGCCAGTCCCAGCACCGCGCGCGGCCAATCTAGCGCTAACGGCCGGTAGAGCACGCCATCCGGGCGCAGGGGGTGCAGCGAAGCCGGCACGATCGCCACGCCCATCCCCGCCGCCACCAGGTTCACGGCCGACGACAACTGCGGCGCCTGCTGCCCGATGCGCGGGCTCAGCCCGTGCTGCCGGCACGCCGCCATGATGTCTGCGCTCAGGCCATAGCCCGATTTGCGCGAGTACAGGATGAAGGTCTCCTGCTGCAGGTCGGTGGGCGTGAGCCGCTTGCGGCGCGCCAGCGCATGGCCCAGCGGCATCGCGACCACCAGTGGTTCCTCCACCAGTTGCGTGAACGTCAGCCCGCCGTCCAGCGCAAAGGGCGGGCGCACGAACGCGGCGTCGATCGCGCCGTCGCGCAGTTGCGCCACAAGCGTTTCGCTGTCGCCCTGCGACAGCGTCATTTCAACTTCCGGGTAGCGCTCGCGATACTGGCGGATCAGCTCGGTCACCACGCGGTTGAAAGATGCCGACTCGGTGAACCCCAACGTCAGTTCGCCCACTTCGCCGCGCGCGGCGCGCTGGGCCGTGCGCACGGCCGCGTCGGCGCGTTGCAGGATGTCTTGCGCACACGCCAGGAACGCGCGTCCGGCGTCGTTCAGCGTCACACCGCGGCCCGTGCGGTCAAAAAGGGGCGTGCCCACTTCCTGTTCAAGCTGGCGGATCTGCTGGCTGAGCGGCGGCTGCGCCATGCCCAGCAGCTCGGCCGCGCGCGTGAAGTGCTGGGCCTCGGCAGTGACGACGAAATAGCGAAGATGGCGCAATTCCATTTGATACTCAGAAAATACTGATTAGAAATATTCCATATATTGGACATTCTAATGGCTGGCGCAGATCATGTGGGTATGAACCTTTTCCCTTGAAGGCCCCCCATGACTGTCCACTTATCCCCCGGCGCGCGGTTGCGCCAGCAGCTCTCTGAAAACATCGTCGTGGCGCCCGGCGCCTATGACGGCCTGTCGGCCCGCCTGGTTGCCGCGGCGGGATTCCCAGCGGTCTACGCCAGCGGCGGCGCCATCGCGCGTGCCGCCGGCTATCCGGACATCGGTCTGCTCAGTTTCACCGAGGTGATGGACCGCGTGGAAAAGATCGTCGACGCGAGCGGCCTGCCCGTGGTGGCGGACGCGGACACCGGATTCGGTGGCTCGGCCAACGTGGAACGCACGGTGCGCCTGATGGCGCGCGCGGGCGTGGCGGCGTTTCATATCGAAGACCAGTCCTTTCCCAAGCGCTGTGGCCACCTGGACGACAAGAGCCTGGTCGATGCTGACGAGATGGCCCGCAAGGTCCACATTGCGCGCCAGACACTCGCCGATGCCGATACGCTGGTCATCGCGCGCACCGACGCCATCGCGGTCGAAGGGTTTGACGCGGCCATCGCCCGCGCCGAGCTTTACCTGAAGGCCGGCGCCGACATGATCTTTGTCGAAGCGCCCGAGACGCTGGCGCAGATCCGCGCCATTGCCGAGCGGCTGCCGGGCTTGAAGCTCATCAACATGTTTTACGGCGGCAAGACGCCGCTGGTGCCGATGCCGGACCTGGCGGCGATGGGCTACCGCCTGGCGATCATTCCGTCGGATCTGCAGCGCGCGGCGATCCACGCGATGCAGGAGACGCTGCGCGCGATCCGGCTGTCGGGCGACAGCAGCGCAATGGCGGACCGGCTGACCAGCTTCAAGGAACGCGAAGCCATCGTGCAGACCGGCCGCTATCTGGCGCTGGATGCTCAGTAGGCGCGCGACGCCTCGGTACGCTTGCAGCCGTGCGGCATGCGCAGGGGCCACAGCCGCTGGCCGGCCGCGCCGTACAGGGTGCGGATGCCGCATTGCATCCTGACCTGCGCGACCAGGCTGCCGGCATTGTCGATGATCCGCGAGTCGTCCTCCGTGGACACCACCGCACGCCGGTTCTCAAATCCGGACAAGGCCCGATACTCCGCCGCAATGGCGAACGTGCCCGTGCTATCGACATAGCCGTAGCGCCGGTCGCTGGCGGCTGGCGCCAGGCCTTCGCGCAGCGGACCCAGCGCGTCGAATGCCGGCCCCGTCAGCACGCCCTTGGCATCCACCCAGCGCATGCCGCCGCCAGACAGATGCGTGACGGCGCGGCCTTCCGAGAACCCGGATCCAAACCCTTCGACCGTCAAGCGGGTCTTGCCGGTCACGTCCGTGTAGTCCGTCATGGTGCCTCGGTCGGCCGAGTAATACCGGATCAGCAGATCGGAGCGTGGCGGCCACGTCCAT
Organism: Pseudomonadota bacterium; assembly: GCA_023432075.1. Classification (GTDB taxonomy): domain Bacteria; phylum Pseudomonadota; class Gammaproteobacteria; order Burkholderiales; family Burkholderiaceae_B; genus Achromobacter. The sequence goes on from JAEYVD010000025.1 coordinate 2,395, forward strand.
TCGCCGCTGCGCAGCGTGGCCAGAATCTTGCCGTTGGCGTCCATGACGTATGAGCCCTTGGCGTCCGAGGTCAGCGCGCGTGCGGGCGCGCCACGGAAGACGGTGCCGCTGCGGGCTGCCGGTGCAATCTGCCAGGCGCCCTTGCCGTTCAGGTAGCCTTCGCGGTCGGCGCGGCGGATCTCCATCCAGTCGCCCAGCCGCAGGTAGTCGGCATCCTTCATGTCCAGCGCGTCCGAGCCGTCCGGCGAGATGATCCAGCGGCGCTCGCTGTTGCCCGCGCTGACCGAGCCATCCCCAAAGTCGCCCACCTGCAATCCGCGCATGAAGGCGGTCAGCGCCTGGCCGCGCGTATTGAACAGTGCGGCGGGACGATCGTACTCGTCTTCTTGCTTGCCGGGCTGCGTCACCCGCCATAGCGTGTCGTTCACGCGCTCCACGCCGTGGTGGCTGGCCGGCACGACCCACTTGCCTTGCAGGTCGATGACGCCGACACGGCCCGCGCCCAGCGACGCGACCGCCTGGCCATTCTGGAATTCGCCAATGCTGCGGAACGTGGGGGCGGCCAGCAGCTTGCCGGCGGCAAAATCGTACAGTCCCCACGGCGCACCGTCGGCCGCCGTCTGCACAAAGCGCGCCACGCCCGGGGCCACGACTTGTGTATCGAAGTTCTCGGGCAGCTCGAACGTCTTGCCCGCCCGGTCGATCATGCGCACCACGCCGTCGCCATACACCTGCGCGTAGCCATGGCGGAACATGCCGATGTGCTGCTGCGCGGGCAGGTCGATGCGCTTGCCGCGCGCGTCCAGCAGCACCATGCCGTCGTCGGTCTCGGCCGCGTAGCGCAACTGGTCTGCCGTCAGGCCAGCGGCGTTCTCGTGGTCGGGGTCGTCCAGCGGCGTCACAGCAGACCAGGAGGCATCGGTGACCATCGTGCCATCGGCAAGCAGCAGCCCTGCCTGCGTATCGTCGCAATTGCAGTGGCTTTGGCCCAGCACGCCCAGCGGCCCGCCCGTGACGCCGGTGGGCAGCGGCTGAAGTTGCTGGTTCTGAAGCGCCTGGACGGTCTCGGGTTTGAGAAGCGCCTTGCCGTCCTTGTCCACCACATTGAGCACGGCCCCTTGCGCGTCGGACAGCCACAAATTGCCTTCGCGCGTCTGCAGGCGGCGGGCGTCCGCCAGCCATGCGGGCGCCGTGCCGCCGTGCAGCCATGCGCCGGTCGGCGTCAGCAAACCTGCGGCGCGGCTGGATTCGTCCATGAAAAGGACATAGCCCTCGAGTTCGTCGCCGGCCGACAGCCCCGCGCCCAACGTGACCGGCGCGGCGTGGCCGGGCACCAGCGCCATCAGGTTGCCGCCCGACCGATACACAATGGTGTCGGCGTGGCGCTGCGACGTCTGGCCTTCTTCAGTTGTCAGCGTGGCCACGATCGTGCCGGTGCGGTCCATCACCGCAAAGCCGCCTCGCTGCGGCAGTTGTGCACTGTAGAAAGCCTTGCCCACCGGGAGGATGCTTTCGTACTGCTGGTCCGCGCCGATCAGCTTGCCGTCCGACGTCACCAGCACGGAGCCGTCCGGACCGTAACCCGAGGCCAGGTTGCCGTCGTCCTGCAAGGAGATGTCGTCGAACTCCGGGTCCACGACCCAGTTCCAGTCCTTGTCCACCACGCCGTACTTGGCCTGGCCGTTGGTGGCGATGTACAGGCCCTTGTCGCCCAGCGGCCGCGTGATGACGACACCGTTCCCGCCGAAACGGCGCTCGCCGCTGGTAGAACGGTATTCCTCTTTGTACTGAACCGTGGCCCGCGCGGGCACGCCATCGAACAGGCGCACGGCGCGCACCACCTCGTCGAACGGCTCGCCCGCCGGATTGCCCTGGCGGTCGATCAGCATCGGCTTGCCGTCCAGCGTCACCGCCGCCAGCCCGACCTCGACAAAGTCCTGCGCGGTGTCGTAGCGCGGACGCACGGCCATGCGGCCATTGCGGTCGATGTAGCCCCACTTGCCTTGCCACCGGACGGCGGCGAGCCCGTGGCGGAAATCGCCCACTTCCTCAAAGATCGGCTCGATCGCGACGCGGCCGTTCTGGTCCAGAAAGCCCCACGCATGGCGGCGCAGCGAGCTGTCGCGCGGCACACGGTCGATGTTCTCGATCGCCGACGGCAGCAGCACGGCGGCGCGGCCGTCGTGCAGATTCCGGATGCAGCCGTTGCTGAAGGGATTGCGCGCGGAAATGTCGTCGGCAGCCGGATAGACCGGGTAAACGGATTCGCTCAGGCAATAGATGTGGCCCGGCTGCGTGTAGCCGGTCTGCGCTTGAACGGACAGGGATGCGCCCAGCGCGGCCAATGCGCAGGCGAGGCGGGTGGTTCGTAGCACGCGAGACGTCATGATCATTCTGCGTTGGCGTTGGCGTTGTCGACTGCCGGCGGCGAGATGCCGGCGGCCTCGGGGCAGGTGAGTTTCCGGGGCGGCCAGCTCTGCCGGTCCTCGGCATCCACGATCACCACCGTGTCGCACAGCACGCCGAACAGCGCGGTGGTCTTGCCCCGGGTATCGATGTACTCGATGAGCCGATTGCGCCGCACCAGCGCACGTCCTTCGTGAAAGTCGCCGGCCCATATGAACGCCGGCGCAATCGCATAGCGTCCGGTCAGATCGATGTAGCCGTACAGCTTGCCCGTGCGCTCCAGGCGGCGCGCACGCGCCAGTCCGTCCTTCATGCGGCCAAGCTGGTTGAAGTGCGCGCCCACGACGCGCTTGCCGTTCGCGTCGATGAACCCATACTTGTTGTCGCCGTCGCTGTAGGGGACCACGCCTTCACTGGCCTTGTCGCTGTCGATGGCGTAGCGGCCGGGCAGACGGGTGACCTCGCGGCCTTGCAGGTCCACCAGAATGCTCGATCCGCTCTCGTCGTCGTTGACGACGACGCGCTGCATCGATGCCAGCGGTGTGGCGTCGCCCCACTTTTCGAGCAAGGGCTTGCCGGTCTGGTCGATCAGGCGATAGCCCGCGCCGATGTTGGCGCGCGCCAGGCCTTCCGGCTGTGTGAAGAACGGATTGAATTCGCCATATTGCGCGGGCACCTTCATGTTGCCGCGCGCGTCGATGGCGCCTTCGCGTTCGTCAAAGTCGATGTAAAGCCAGTCGCCGAATTGCTGCTTGTTGTTGGGCCGGCCCTCCGACAAGCGGATGGAGGCGCCCTCTGCATCGATCAGGACAGCGCTTGCGTCGGCCAATTCGCCCAGAAAGCGCCCATCGGCAAGCTTCTGCGGCTTGCCGACCACGGGTTCACTCGTTTTGCCGGTGCGCAGGTTGATGACGCGGTAGGCGCGTTCGGTGTAGCCGCCGCGATTGCGCTTTGCCTCTGGCGCTTCGGCCAGCATGAGGCCGTTGCCCAAGTACTCCAGGTCGTAGGCGCCGTTGTAGCGGGCGGGCACAACCCACTGGCCCTCGCGGTTGACCACGCCCCAGCGGTCCTTCTCCTGGACCTTGGCCCAGTCGTCCTCGAACTCCTGTATCTGCTCGTAGGCCGGCTTGAGCGCGGGCGCGCCCTTGCGCACGTTCCACAGGCCGGAGCGGCGCTGGCGGTTTTCGTTCCTGGCGGAGTAGTGCAGCAGTTCGCCGTCAAGGCGCGAGGCGTCTTCCAGCACATGGGCGGGAACGGATACTTCCTGCCCGCGGGCATCGATCAGAAGCGCGTCGCCGCGCAGCATGTCCTTCGTACGGGCCCAGGTGTAGGGGCCTTTGAAGGGCCGGATCTCGGTGTATCGCGGTTCGATGGCCCATGCGCCGTCCGCGCCGATCGCACCGGCTTGGTAGTTCCTGGTGCGCGCCACGATGGGCAGCGTGACATCGTACGTGTCGATGTTTGCCCAATCCGGATTCGTGACGATCTTGCCCGTCGCCGTGAGGATGCCGGTCGGCTGGCCATAGTCGTGCGGACGCAGGAGCGCCAGCGGGGCATCGGCATCGCGGGCGGACGTGCGGGCGTAGTGGAACTCGCTGACGTCGTAGGCGCGCAGCTGCGCAAGGGTGGCCTCGTCGAGGATGCCAAGGCCGTCCCGGCCGTAAACCTGGTAAAGCGATTCGTCTGCTTCGGCGCTGCCTGTCGTTTGCGCGGCGTCTGCCGCGGCGGTGGCGGCGTCCATTGCAGCATCTGCCGCTGTGTCGGCCTGCACTGCGTCGGTTGCCATCGCATCGCCTGCCGAGGCCTCAGCTTGAGTCGCCTCGGTAGGCGTCGCCTCTGCCACCGTTGCCGCTTCGGCAACATCGGTTGCGGCATCGGCGGCGACCGGGGGGTTCTGGAAAGCCGCCGCAGTCTCCGCCGCGGACGCGGCCTGCACCGCAGCCGCCGCGTCGGCGGCATGGGCTTGATCTTCCGCGCTCATCGCGTCGCCGGCCGCGTCGGCAGCGCCAGCCGCGCGCCGCGCCGCGCCATAGACCCACGCGCGCCCTTGATGAATCTTGACCTCGCCGCTGCGCAAGGGAATCAGCTGCAGCCTGCCCTGCGGATCGATCAGCAGCGTCATGCCGGGCTCGGCGGCAAATCGCCAGCCCTCTTGTTCCCGAATACCCACATAGTCGCTTTCAAACGTGTGCAGCGGTTGGAGCTTGCCGTCCAGCAGCAACGTGCCGCCATCGGCGACCCGCACCAGCCAAACGCCCGGCGTTACCAGTTCCACGCGTTCATAACGCTGCGTCGACAGCGCTTCGCCGCGCACATCCACGAATTCCCAAGCCCGTTCGCGGTTCACGGCCACCACATCGCCATCGCGCAACGGCGGGGCCAGCGAGCGCAACACCTGCGGGCTGATCGCCCACGTGCCGTTCTGGTCCAGCAAGCCCCACCACCCGCCGTAGCGCGAGTCGCGCGTCTGCGCGGGCAGTTGGCCGCTGGTCGGCGCGGCCAGCGCCATCACCCCTTCGGGCAGCGCGGCAGGCTTGCCGGTCACGGTGTTCACAAGGCGCGGCGGCGTCGGAATTTCCATCGCCGCCAGCTTCTGGCCAGGCTCGAAACCCGAGGTGCGCGTGCCCAGCGGAAAGGTCTTCACGACCTTGCCCTGACGGTCGATCAGCACATCGCGTCCGTCCTCCTCGGCCAGCGCCGTGCCTTCTGCATTGAATCCGGTCGCGTCGCTAAAGCGCGGCGTGATGACCCAGCGTCCCCCGGCGTCGATGTAACCCCAGAGATCCTGCTGGCTGACGGCGGCCAGTCCGTTCTGAAAGGAGCGCGCTTCGGAATATGCCGGCGCGATGGCCATGACGCCTTGCTTGTCGATAAAACCCCAGGCAGCGGACTCGCCATCGGCGGTGCCCACCAGCACGGCTGCCAGGCCTTCCTGGAATGACTGGTGGCACGACGTGCCCGCGCCTTCGCCGAAATTGTTGTACGCGCACTGCTGCGCCCAGTTGGTTTGAGCGTGCGTATTGACCGGCGCCAAGAGCGCCATCCCCGCCAGCGCCGCCGCCAGCGCCAGCGGCTTGAAGAAGGGCGCCGCCGTCATGGTTTGCGGGCGCGGATAGGAACCGCGGAAACGAACGTGCCGGGCCGGGCGTGCCACATGAGTCGATGCCTGCCGAAAGATTGGGAAGGCAGCCACTGTACTCAGCGGTGCCCGGGGACGGATCGGCAGATGTAACCATCAAAAACGAAGCGTTAACATGTCGCAGTTGTGGACCGATATTTGCGCTAATTTCGGCCAAATTTCAAAAAAATCGATCAATTTCTTTTTACGCGCGTCGGTTGTCTGCGTTGCACGCGTTCCGTTTCAGGCGGCCTGCGCGGTCAGCAGCGCGGGGCGGAACGCGGCGGTCGCATTCCTTGCACGCATGCAGCGGGCAAAAAATAATCGGTTGAGCCTCGCGCCTGGCGCCCCTGTAATAGAGCCGATGCCCGCCTGAACGGGGGCGACGTTTCCTTGCAAGAGGTTCGCCATGTCCATCCCCCACAAATCCTCCCTGGACGCATCGCAGCTGTGGTTGCTGGTGCTGGCTGGTGGCGTCGTCATGGGCCTTGCCCTGGGCGTGCGGCACGTGCAGGGCTTGTTTCTTCTGCCCGTCACGATGGACCGCGGCTGGAGCCGCGAAACCTTTGCGATGGCGCTGGCCGTGCAGAACCTGACGTGGGGCATCGTGCAGCCCTTCACCGGCATGATTGCCGACCGCTATGGGTCGGCCAAGGTGATCGCTGGCGGGTTGGTCTTCTACGCAGTCGGCCTTGCCGGCATGGCGCACGCCACCACCCCCGCAGGCTTCATGTGGACGGCGGGGGTGTGCATCGGCATTGCGCTGTCCGGCACCGCGTTCGCGGCCATCTATGGTGCGCTCAGCCGCCTGGTGCCGCCCGAACGTAGAAGCTGGGCGCTCGGCGTGGCCGGCGCGGTAGGCGGCCTTGGACAGTTCACGATGGTGCCCGCGGCGCAATGGCTGATCGGCGGCTGGGGTTGGGTCGCGGCCCTGCTGGCCTTCGCAGTGGCGCTGACTATCCTGTTGCCGTTGGCGTTTCCGCTGCGCGAGCCGGCGAACCGCCTGCGCGATGCGGGTGCGCCCGACGCGAACCTGTCGCTGCGCGAGGCCCTTCGCGAGGCCTTCACGCGCCCGGGCTTCTGGCTGCTGAACCTGGGATTCCTGGCGTGCGGGTTCCAGTTGGCGTTTATTGGCACGCACCTGCCCGCCTACCTGATGGACAAGGGCCTGCGCGCCTCGGACGCGGTGGCGGCGCTGGCCATCATTGCGCTCACCAACGTGATGGGCACTTATGTGTGCGGCGTCCTGGGCGCGCACCACCGGCGCAAGTACCTGCTGGCGGGCATCTACCTGATCCGAACCGCGGCCATCGCGCTTTTCATCCTCGTGCCGCTATCCACGTGGACGGTCTACGCGTTCGCAGCGGTGATGGGCTTTGTGTGGCTGGGCACGGTGCCGCTGACCAACGGCCTGATCTCGCAGGTGTTTGGCGTGCGCTACATCACCACGCTCTTCGGCTTCGTGTTCTTCGGCCATCAGGTCGGTTCGTTTCTGGGCGTGTGGCTGGGCGGCGTGGTGTTCGAAGCCACCCGCTCGTATGACCTGATCTGGCTGGGGGCGATGGCGCTGGGCGTGCTGTCGGCCGCCTTGCACTGGCCGATCGACGACCGGGAGATCCAGCGCGCGCGGCCGGTGGGCGCGGCCGGTTAGGCGCGGCTGGCTAGGTGCGGCCGGCCAGGTGCGGCCGGCGAGGCGCGGCCGGCAAGGCGCAGACGGAAAGCGGCGTTACGCCAGCCGGTGCTGCGTGCCCGCGCCCATGGTGATGTGCAGCATGCGACAGGGCTCAATGACCTTGACGGTGTGCCACGCGCCCTTCGGAATCACGTAGGCATCGCCGGCCAGCATTTTCACGATCTGGATGCCGGTGGGCCATTCCAGGTGCAGTTCGGCGGCCCCAGACATTAGCCGCACGATCTCGTCGGCGCCGGGATGCATCTCCCATTGCGGCCAGTCGGCCGCGAATTCGTACTCGGACACAAGCCAGCCGCGCCCGTACTGCTCAAGGTCTTCCGGAGATTGGGACCAGAATGCGTCGCCGCCCGTCACGGTGGCGGCGGCGCCGGCGGCGTCCAGGAACACATAGTGCGACGTCAGGTCGATGGCCATCTTGCGCGTCCTCGGGTGGGGGGATCAGGGCAGTGTATGCCAGCGCCGCCTGTCACATCGTTGCGTTTATCATGTCTGCCATCGGCAACTAGGAGAGCACGCGATGAGCACGGGATTCGAAGGGGTGCGCCCCGCATCCGAATCGTCCATCGAGATCGGCTTCTTCTATGACGGCCGGCATTGTGTCGAGCGTATCCGGGTCAAGCCCACCGCCGCCAACCTCAAGCGCGCCGCCGACCGGCGCGTTGCCATCCTGGAGGCCATCGCGCGGGGCGATTTCGACTACGACGCCGAATTCCCCAAACGCGGCGCTAAGCCATCACAGGGTCCCGCATGACGAGCAATTCGCAGCTTGAAGTTCACGATCTTTCGCCTGATGCCTTCAATGCCTACGGGTGGATGCTGGGCAAGCCCATGCCGGACGGCAACGGCGTTCCGCTGTTTACGAACCCGGCCACCGATTTCTGGCACGAGCACCTGTTCAACACGGGCGCGGGCGGCGACGCCGAGGTGCTTTGGGTCAATTACCGAAGCCAGTCCGTGGAAGTGGCCAGCCTGGAAAAGCACCTGCTGACGCAGCAGGCGATCGTCCCGCTGACGGGCAGCATCATCCAGATCGTGGCGCGCAGCGCCGCCGACGGCTCGCCCGACCTGGCCACGCTTGCGGCCTTTCATGTGGCGCAGGGGCAGGGCGTGTGCATGCGGCCGGGCTGCTGGCACGCCACCCGCGTGGCGGGCGACGAGGTCACGTGCCTGATGCTGACCCGCCGCTCCACCACGGTCGACCTGATCCAGCACCTGACCACGGA
>JAEYVD010000404.1 GCA_023432075.1 Pseudomonadota bacterium
TTTTCGCCCCGCGGATTCCAGGTCTATGCGGGCAGCGAGGCATTCCTGTTGCAGACCCTGCGCGCGGGCGGCGTGGGCTGCATCACGGCCACGGGCAACGTCAATCCCGGCCCCATCGTGGCGCTTCAGCAGCGCTGGCAGGAAGCGGATGCCGATGAGCGCCAGGCGGGGTTGAACGCCACACGCAACGTGTTCCAGCAGTTTCCGATGATTCCCGCCATGAAGGCGGCCATCGCGTGGAAGTCCGGCGATGCGGCGTGGGCCACGGTAAGGCCGCCGCTGGTGGAACTGAACGCCTCGCAGACAGAGGGGTTGAAGGCCGCGCTGCAGGCCAATGGGTTTGAGATGCCGGGCGCCGCCGCGCTGTCGGACGCCTGAGCGTTTCTGCACCACACGCAAAGGGTCAACACGCGGACGGTCAAATACGCTGACCGTCCGCGGCGCCGCCGTCTTTCGAGGCGGTCAGCTCACCACGCCGATATTCCAGGGCACGTATTCGTGATCCCCCAGCCCCAGCAATTCGCTCTTGCTGCGGTCTCCAGAGGCCACCCGCAGGATTTCCTCGAAGATCCGCTGCGCCACCTCCTGCAGCGTCGCCGTGCCGTCCAGGATGTCGCCGCAGTTGACGTCCATGTCCTCGGTCAGCCGTTCGAACATCGGCGTATTGGTGGCCAGCTTGATCGAGGGCACCGGCTTGGCGCCGAACATCGAGCCGCGGCCGGTCGTAAAGCAGATGATGTTGGCGCCACCCGCAATTTGCCCCGTTGCCGACACGGGATCGAACCCCGGCGTGTCCATGAACACCATGCCCGGCTGCCGGACGGGCTCCGCGTAGCGATAGACCTCCATCAGCGCCGTGGTGCCGCCCTTCATCGACGATCCCAACGATTTTTCAAAGATGTTGGCCAGGCCGCCCATCTGGTTGCCCGGACTGACCTTGCCGTTGATCTGCACGTCGCGCCCCGGCGAATACTCTTCCTTCCACCAGCGGATGCGCTGGACCAGCTTCTCGCCGACTTCGCGATTGCGCGCCCGTGACGTCAGCGTATGCTCGACGCCATAGATTTCCGGCGTCTCCGAGAGGATGGCAGTGCCGCCATGCCGCACCAGGATATCCATGGCCGCGCCCAGCGCCGGATTGGCGGTGATCGACGAAAAGCCATCCGATCCGCCGCATTGCAGGCCGATCTTCAGGTGCCGCGCCGGCACCGGCTCGCGTCGCACGTCGTTCGCGGCCGGCAGCATCGCCTTCACCGCGGCGACGCCGGCCTCGATCGTTTTTCGGGTGCCGCCCGTCTCCTGCATGATGAAGGTCTGCAGCCGCGCGCCCGCCTCCAGGCCCTGGTCCTTGAGCAACGCATCGAGCTGATTGCGTTCGCACCCCAGGCCCACGATCAGCACGCCCGCAAAATTTGCATGACAGGCGTATCCGCCCATCGTGCGCCGCAAGAGATCCATCGGCTCGCCGGACATCTCCATGCCACAGCCCATGCCGTGACTCAACGCCACCACACCATCCACGTTGGGATAAGCGTCCATGACATCCTGTGCGAACGCGGCCGCAATCCGATGCACCACCGTCGCCGAACAGTTCACCGTGGCAAGAATCCCGATGTAGTTGCGCGTGCCCACCTGCCCGTTGGCGCGCACGATGCCCTGGAATTTCGCCTGCTCCGATTCGGGCAGGATTTGCGTCGGGACGTAGTCCCGCGCGTGGGCATAGTCGCGGTCGAATTCCTGGAAATCCATGTTGTGCGAATGCACGTACGTGCCCGCCGGGATGTCGGTGGCGGCAAAGCCGATGCAGACGTTGTATTTCAGGATGGGTTCGCCCGCGCGCAGATCGCGCGCCGCGATCTTGTGGCCGGCGGGGACCTGGCTGCGGCTGACAAGGTTTTCGGAGGGCACGGCAGCGCCGATGCCGATGGGCACGCGCGCCACAACGACGTTGTCTGCGGAATGCAGCCGGATGACGGGGCCTGCGGCGCGTTTTTCGGTGAAGTCGATCATGTCATTGTCTCGGGTGAATGAATGGGAGCCGCCGGTGAACGGCTCCCGCTGACGCCCGCCCAGGGGCGCCAGCACGTGGTGACCGCGTTATTCCGGCTTGATGCCGATGTCGCGGATCAGCACCGACCAGCGCGGCAGTTCGGCGCCCACGAATTGGCTGAAGGCCGCAGAATCGCTGCCCACCACCGTGAACCCCTGCTCGCTCAGCTTGGCCTGCATGTCCTGTTGCGCCAGCGCGGTGCGGATGGAATTGGACAGCTTCTCGATCACCGGCTTGGGCGTCTTGGCCGGCGCGAACACGCCATACCAGGTCGACACCTCGAAGTCCTTGAAGCCCGATTCGGCCAGCGTGGGAATCTGCGGCGCCTTGGGATCGCGCTTCAGGCTGGTGATCGCCAGCGGACGCACCTTGCCCGAGGCGATGTGCGGCAGCGCCACCGGCAGGTTCGCAAACATGTAGGGCACGTGCCCGCCCAGCACGTCGGCGATCGCCGCCGATTCGCCCTTGTAGGGCACGTGCGTGACCTTGGTGCCGACCCGGTGTGCATACAACTCACCCGCGATGTGTTGCGGGCCGCCCTGGCCGGAGGACGCATAACTGACCGCGCCGTTGCCCGCCTTGCGGATGTGCTCGGTCAGCTCACCGACGCTTTTCACATCGATCATCGCGGGGTTGACCACGAGGATGAGGGGCATCGTCACGATCTGCGATATCGGTTCGAAGTCGGTCTCGGGTTTGAACGGCAGCGTGGGGAACAGGGACGGCGCCACGACCATGGTGGATTGCGATCCCAGGAACAGCGAGTAGCCATCGGCGGGCGAGCGGGCCACGTTGTCGGCCGCGATCGTGCCCGTGGCGCCGGCGCGGTTTTCCACCACCACCTGCTGACCCAGGCTGTCGGCCATCTTGGCCCCCACCAGCCGCGCCACGATATCCGCGCCGCCGCCCGGCGCGAAGCCCACGACCATGCGCAGGGGCTTGGCGGGAAATTCGTCGGCCAGCACGGCGACCGGGGCGGCCGCCAGCGACAGGGCGAGACCGGCGGCGCCGGCAATGCGCGCCAAGCGGCGCGCCTTCGTACAGGGGTATTTCATCTGCGTCTCCGTGTGCCGCCTGCCGGGCCCTGCCCCGATCACGCATGCAGCGGCGGATCGAAGCCTCCCACGACGGCTCGTTGTGGTTTTGGGTGTTGCCAGGGCATTCTGGCCATTGCACTCAACACCAACAAGTACGTAGACA
>JAEYVD010000431.1 GCA_023432075.1 Pseudomonadota bacterium
TCCACGCCTGCCGGCACTGGACTTTTTTTGATTTTAGGAAGGGGCCTGGGCCCGATCTACGGCAAAAACGGTGGTTGTGTTCTGCAGGAATGGCGCATATTCCGGGCTCCCCGCAGCCGATACCATGGGGAAAAATCATCGCCAGCGCGCGTGTTGGAAAGAGGGAGGCAGATGCAGATCGAACGTATTGGATCGCTGCGTGCGGCATTGGGCGAATGCCCGGTTTGGGACGCGGCGGGCGGGCGGTTGTGGATGGCCGATTGCCGCAAGGGGCTGGTCCTGGCCGTGACGCCGGATTCGGGCCGCGTGCAAAGCTGGCAGCTGCCGGCGCCGCTCGGGTCATTTGCCTTCAACGGCGAGGACGAGCTGGTCGTGGCGTTGAAGGAATCGTTCGCGCTGTTCCGGCCGGCGGACGGCAGCCTGCGGACGCTGGCCGATATCGGCGTCAGCCATCCCAACCTGCGGCTCAATGACGGCACGCCCCTGCCGGACGGCAGCTTTGTCGCGGGCACCATGCACATCTACCGCGAGTCCGGCGAAGCGCCGCTGGGCGGCCTGTATCGCCTGGACACGCGCGGCACGCTTGCCCTGATCGCGCAGGGGATCGGCGTGGTCAACGGCCCGGCCCTGCATCCGGACGGCACGCACCTTCATGTGTGCGACAGTGCGGCGCGCACCATCTACCGGTATCGCATGGATGCGCAGGCAGGCTTATCGGGCCGCGAGGTGTTTGCCGACACCGACGCGCTTGGATCGGCGCCGGATGGTTGCTGCTTTGATCGGGACGGCGGGCTGTGGACGGCGCTGGTGCATGCGGGCGCCGTCGTCCGGTTCGACCGCGACGGAAAACTGGACCAGCGCATCGACGTGCCGGTCGCCCACCCGGCGTCGCTATGCTTTGGCGGAGACGACTTGACCGACCTCTACGTCACGTCGATCAGCGACAGCGGACGCCTGTCGGCCAACGGCCCCTGGGACGGCGCGCTGCTGCGCATCCGCGGCGCGGGTTACGCAGGCACGCCGCGCCCGCGCTGCGCGATCCGGCCTGGCGCCTGACGCTTACCGCCGGGTCAGGCGTCGGCCGCCGGCTTGCCGTACGCGGCGAATCGCAGCTCGGCGCCCGACACGTGCGAGGCGACAAAATCCAGGAACAGCCGGATCTTCACGGGGATCATGGCCGTGTCCAGGATGGTCGCGTACATGCCCTCTTCGAAGGTGGTGTTGGTGACGCGGTAATCCGGACATAGCCGCACGAGTGTGCCGCGCGCGATGTCGTGGTGCACGGTGTAGTCGTCCAGCAGCGCGATTCCTTCCCCCAGCCTGGCCAGCTCCAGCAACGCCACGCCATTGTTGGTGACGTGCCTTGGCTGGATCGGCAACTCGTCGATGACCTCGCCCTGTTTGAAGCGCCAGAGATACTGGTCGCCGGGAAGCAGGTAGGCCAGGCAGGCATGCTGGGCGATGTCAGCCGGCGTTTCGGGCGGCTTGCGATCGGCCAGATACGCGGGCGAAGCGACGAGATAGCGTTCGCTCTTGAACAGGATGCGCCGCTTCAGGCCGGCCTCGACGGGCGGCGAGATGCGGAAATCGATGTCGAAGTTGTTGCGCCGCAGATCCGTCTTGGCTTCCGACAGCACGAGTTCGATGTGGATCTCGGGGTAGGCCTCGCGAAAGGCCGCGACCAGCTGCGGCAGCACGCCCAGACCGAACATCATGCGCGAATGCACGCGCAGCACGCCCTTGGGCGCGGCGCGGATCTCGGTGATGTTGCGATGCGCCTCGTTGATGTTCCAGAGGATGGGTTCGAGCTGGCGGGCGTACTCCTGGCCTGCTTCGGTCAGCACGACCTGCCGCGTGGACCGCAGCAGCAGCTTGACGTTGAGCTCGCTTTCGAAGTCGGTGATCATGCGCGACACCGAGGTGGCAGAGATGCCGAACTGGCGCGCGGTTTCCGAGAAGCTCTCGGACTTCGAGATCGACAGAAAGAGCTCCATGGCGCGCAGTCTGTCCATCATTCCTCCACTTTATGCAGCACAGAACGCCGCTTTTCTTGTATTCCAGCCCATGACTACCGGCCTCTAGAATTTCCTCAAGGATTCAAGCATCAATGAGGAGACACAATGGAATTCGGCGTATTCATTCTGGCGCAGCAACGAGGTTACCACCAGTCCTCCGCGCAAGTCATCAACAACTCCATCGAGCAGACGGTGGCGGCCGAGCAAGCCGGATTCAACACGGCGTGGTACGCCGAGCATCACTTCAACAACTACTCGCTGTCGCCGTCGCCGCTGATGACCGTGGCCCATGCCGCGGCCAAGACCCGCCGCATCCGCCTGGGCACGGCAGTGTGCATTCTGCCGCTGTATCACCCCGCGCGCTTTCTGGCCGAGGTCGGCTTCGTGGACACGGTGTCCAACGGGCGGCTGGATCTGGGCGTCGGGTCGGGATACCAGCAGTTCGAGTTCGAGCGCTTCGGCGTGCAGCTGGAAGAGTCGGGCGCGATCTTCAATGAGTTCCTGGATGTCATTCCCAAGGGCCTGACGCAAAAGATCTTCGAGCACGATGGCAAATTCCTGAAGATTCTGCCCAGCTCGATCGCGGTGCGCTGCGTGCAGGATCCGATGCCGCCGCTGTGGATCACGTCGGGCAACCCGGTGACGCTTGGCCGCGGCGTGCGCGAGAACCACAATCTTTTCGTGACGGCGCTGCTCAAGGGCAACGACGCCATCGCGGAACTGCGCGGGCGGCTGGAGAAGGTTGCCGAGGACAACGGCAAGGACCTGGACCGCGACGTGAAGTTCGGCTTTCTGCGCTGTGGCTATGCGTCGGACAACAACGCGGAGATCGACGCCTACCTGGATTGCGCGCGCTTTCAGCGCCGCATTTCCGAAAGCCTGAAGTTCCGGCGCGCGCAGAGCGACGACGGCTACATGGTCAAGGAAGTGCCTTCGGAAACGGACCCGACGTTCGAGCAACTGCGCAAGAACCTGCCGGTGGGCTCGGTCAATGAGGTCATCGACAAGATGCTGGAAGAGATCAGCATCCTGCGGCCGAAGCACATTGCGCTGCAAACGCAGCTTGGCGATTTCGACCAGAAGACGATGCTCAAGCAGATCGAACTCTGGGGCGACAAGATCATTCCCGCGATCCGCAAGGAAGTCGGCAGCACGACCGTCCTTGCCTGAAGGAGGGCAGCATGCGTATCTACCTGAGCAATGCCGGCGCCATTGCGCTGCGCGACGCGGCCGATTTCGGCCGCCTGGATGTCCTGGCGGACCCGCAGCCCGCCGATAGGCTGGAGCGCGCGATTGCCCGCATCGGCCGGCGCGAGGACGAGCGGCACGTGCGGCTGTCGCCGTCAGTGTTGCGCTTCCTGTCGCAGCACGCGGGCGATCCGGCATGGGAAGCCAGCTTCTCGAAGATGGTGGACTACGCCGCGCGGCACGGATGGGTCGACGAACGCGGCGACATCCGTGCGCACATGGTGGTCAACGAATGCGACGAGGTGGTGTCGGTGGATGACTTCAAGGCGGCGATGCGGTCGCTGCCGGCCGGCATCAGTGCCGTCAGCACGGGCGACGGCGACGATATGGCGGGCATGATCGTTTCGAGCCTGACGTCGATATCGGCCGACCCGCCGATGGTCGGGTTCTTTGTGCAGCAGACCGCGTCGGCGCACGCCCCGCTGCTGCGCAACGGCCGTTTCGTCGCCAACATCCTGGGAGAAGGCCACGGCGAGGTGATCGAGGCCTTCATGAAGAATCCTCAGGGCAAGGCGCGGTTCGCTCAGGGCGGGTGGGTGATGAACGAACATGGCGCGCCCGTGCTGCCCGATGCGCTGGCCAGCATTGAATGCGACATCGTCTGCACCGAGAAGCTGGGCACGCACGATCTCATCGTGGGCAAGATCCGCAGGACGGCCTGCCGCGAGGCGCGTCCGGTGATCAACTTCAAGTCCGCGACGCACGGCATTGCGCCAGCGCAGCTGCAATGACCGGATGACCGCATTTGCCTGAACGACAAGCCCGCCATATTTGGCGGGCTTTTGCATGGCGGAAAGGATGCGCGGGCGCTACGCCCGCGCCCGCGGGATCAATCGAGAACGATGTGGTTTTCCTGGATGACCTTGCCCCAGTACTGGCGGTCGGCTTCCAGTTGAGTTTCGAGCGCCTGCGGGCCGCCGGCTTTCTCGGTCTGGCCGTTGGCCACGAGCAGCTTGCGAAAGCTCTCGGATTGGACGGTCTTGATGGCGGCGGCGGAATAGGCCTGCACGATCGCATCCGGCGTGCCCTTGGGCGCATGCAGCGCGGTCCAGTAGCTGGCCTTGAGCTGGGGATAACCCAGTTCCGTCACGCTGGGCACTTCCGGCAGCGCCGGATCGCGGTGGTCGGTGGTGAGCGCCAGGATCTTCACCGCGCCGGCCTTCTGGTGGTCGGCCAGGGCGATGGGCGTCATGTAGGAAAGGTCGTTGCGCCCCGTGATCAGGTCGATCAGGCTGGTGGGCGTGCTTTTGTAGGGCACGGCGGTCAGCGGGATGCCCAGGGTCTTGGACATGATCAGCCCGTACAGGTCGGTGACGCTGCCCGGGCCCAGCGAGCCGTAGGTCAGCGTGCGATTCTCTTTTTTGGCGTAGGCGATCAGTTCGGCAAGGGAGTTGACGCCCATCTTCGCGGGCACGGTGATCGTGAGCGGACCGTCGAACATCATGGCGACGGATTTGAAGCTGTCGAAGCCGTAGTTCAGGCTGGGGCGAAGCAGGATGTTCAGTGACAACGGCCCTGAACCGCCCATGAGCAACATGCTGCCGTCGGCGGGCGCGCGCGCGACCTGCGAGGCGCCGATGATGCCGTTGGCGCCAGGCTTGTTCTCCACGATGAAGTTGATGCCCAGTTCGGCGCCCATGCCTTCGGCCAGGAGGCGCGCGAAATTGTCGTTGGGGCCGCCCGCTGCATAGGGCACGATCAGGGTCACGGGCTTGGCCGCGGCCCGCAACGGAC
>JAEYVD010000444.1 GCA_023432075.1 Pseudomonadota bacterium
ATGAAGACCGACAGGATGCCGTAGCCCAGCAGCGGACCGGCCACGTTGCCGATCTTGTCCATCAGCCCCGCCCACAGGCTGCCGATCTGGATCAGGACGGGCACGCTGGCGGCCAGCGTCAGCACGAAGGACAGGGCAAAAATGCGGACCCAGAAGCGGTAGGCTGCCGTCCAGCCGCCATGGCTGGACCACCGCGCGCGGATCTTGAAGAACAGCAGCACCCAGGCCAGGGCCAGGGAGACGGCGAGAAACAGCGCCAGGAAGCTAAGACTGGCCACGAACTGTGCCCGGGCCAGGGATAGGGTCGAGATATCCATAATGGCCCGTAGTGTAGAGCCAGTTACACGACTATGGGGGCGGATTGAAACCGGTTGCAGGCGTGACGAAAAGGGGCGCGGTGCGGAACGTGGCAAAATTGACGCTTTGTCGCTGCTTTTTCCTATTCTTTCAAGAATGACCTCCGCCACGACGCCGACCCCCGCCGCATCAAACTTCCTGCTCAACATCGTCCAAGACGACCTCGAAGCCAACCGCTTCCAGGGCAAGCGCTGGGCGGGCAAGCCTGGCCCGGCGGCCTTGCAGCAGCAGGGGGAAGCGGACCCGGCCCGCATCCGCACGCGCTTTCCGCCGGAGCCCAACGGCTACCTGCACATCGGCCACGCCAAGAGCATCTGCGTGAACTTCGGCCTGGCGCGCGACTTCGGGGGCGTCTGCCACCTGCGCTTTGACGACACCAACCCCGAGAAGGAAGACCAGGAATACGTCGACGCCATCATCGAGGCCGTCCACTGGCTGGGCTTTGACTGGAAGGCCGACGGCCGCGAGAACCTGTATTTCGCCAGCGATTACTTCGGCTATATGTATGAGTTCGCCGAAGCCCTGGTCGAAGCCGGCCATGCCTACGTCGACGAGCAAAGCGCCGACGAGATCCGCGCCAATCGCGGCACCCTGACCGAACCCGGCACGGACTCGCCCTGGCGCAACCGCCCGGCCGCCGAGTCCATCGCGCTGCTGCGCGAGATGCGCGACGGCAAGCATCCGGACGGCAGCCTGGTGCTGCGCGCGAAGATCAACATGGCTTCGCCCAACATCAACCTGCGCGACCCGGTCATGTACCGCGTGCGCCACGCCACCCACCACCGCACCGGCGACCAGTGGTGCATCTATCCGATGTACAGCTGGGCGCACCCGGTCGAAGACGCGCTGGAAGGCATCACGCACAGCGTCTGCACGCTGGAATTCGAAGATCAGCGCCCGTTCTACGACTGGATCCTGGCGCGTCTGGCCGAACTGGGCAAGCTGGCCCAGCCGCTGCCGCACCAGTACGAATTTGCCCGCCTGAACCTGAGCTACGTCGTCACCAGCAAGCGCAAACTGCTGCAACTGGTGAAGGAAGGCCATGTGGACGGCTGGGACGATCCGCGCATGCCTACCATCTTCGGCCTGCGCCGCCGCGGCTACACGCCCGCCTCGATCCGTCTGTTCTGCGACCGCACCGCAGTGTCCAAGTCCGACTCGCGCATCGACTACAGCCTGCTGGAGCAGGCCGTGCGCGACGACCTGGACCCGATCGCCGCCCGTTCGGTCGCCGTGCTGGACCCGATCAAGCTGGTCATCACCAACTACCCCGAAGGCCAGACCGAGACCTGCACCGCGCCGCGCAATCCGCATGACCCCGAGGCCGGCGTGCGTGAATTCCCGCTGTCGCGCGAACTGTGGATCGAACGCGACGACTTCCGCGAGGAAGCGCCCAAGAAGTATTTCCGCCTGTTCCCCGGCAACACCGTGCGCCTGAAGTACGGCTATGTCGTGCGCTGCACCGGCTTTACCAAGAACGAAGCCGGCGAGGTCGTCGAAGTGCAGGCCGAATATCTGCCCGACACCAAGAGCGGCACGCCGGGCGCGGACAGCGTCAAGGTCAAGGGCAACATCACCTGGGTGAGCGCGGCGCACGCGGTGCCTGCCCAGATTCACCTGTACGACCGCCTCTTTGCCGATCCGCGTCCGGACGGCGGCGACAAGGACTTCCTGGCCTGCCTGAACCCCAACTCCAAGCAGACCGTCACGGCCTGGCTGGAGCCCGGCACCGTGGCCACGCCCGGCGCCACCTGGCAATTCGAGCGCCTGGGCTATTTCACGGCCGACCTGAAGGACTCGACACCCGAAGCGCCGGTGCTGAATCGCATCGTGACCCTGCGCGATTCCTGGGCCCAAGGTTGACGCGCCCACACGCGCAATACGGGGAAAAGGCGCCTTGCGGCGCCTTTTTCTTTCGCCGTGCGCCCGGCGCAGGCCGCCCCGGGCGGGTTATCATCCCCGACATCCCGCAGCCGGTCGAGGACGCCGTTTTCCGGCGTCCAGACCGCCAGCCAAAATCAAGATGAACACTGAATCGCTAGCCCTGGACTTCAAGAGCGCCACCCTTTATGCCATCCGGGTGGTTTTGCATAGTGCCGATCCCGAACGCCTGAACGCTGCGCTCGCCAAACGCATGGCCGATGCCGGCAGCTTCTTTGAAAACGAGCCCGTCGTCATCGACGCCAGCCGCGTCGAGGAAAAGATCGATTGGACGGCCTTGGTGGCGGCGCTGCGCGGCCACAACCTGCCCCCGATCGGCGTGGTGGCCGAAGGCGCCAACCTGCAGGCCGCCCGCGACGCCGGCCTGACGCCCGTCGAACTGTCCACGCCGGCCGCGCGCCCCGCCCCCGTGGTGGACACCGCGCCGCCCAACGATGTCGCCACGCCGGTGCCGTCCGTGCCGGCGGCAGCGGTCGAAATCGCGCCCGCGCCCACCGATACGTCGGCCCAGGCCGCGCAGGCGCCTGCGTCCGATGCGGCCGCGCAAGACAAGCCCGCGGCCGATGAAGCCGCCGATGCGCAGGCTGCCGCCCCGGCGCCCGATGCGGATCCCCTGCCCGCCCGCGCGGCCAGCAGCACCACGTCCGCGTCCAGTCCGACGGCCGCGGCGCCGCACTCGTCTTCGGCGCTGGTGATCACGCGGCCGCTGCGTTCAGGGCAACGCGTCTATGCCCGCCACACGGACCTGGTGGTGATCGGCATGGTCAGCCAGGGCGCCGAGGTCATCGCCGACGGCAACGTCCACGTCTACGGTCCGCTGCGCGGCAAGGCGATGGCCGGCGCGCGCGGCGATACGTCGGCGCGCATCTTCACCACGCATCTGGATGCGGAACTGCTGGCCGTGGCGGGCGTGTATCGCGTGGTCGAGGACAAGCTCGACCGCACGCTGCAGAATCAGCCCGCGCTGGTCCGGCTGGATGGCGACACGCTGCGCATCGAAGCGCTGAAGGCCTGATGCCGCGTCCCCTCTTGGGGCATTCCTGCGAGACGGCGGCCCGGCAGCGGCCCGCTCAAATCTCAACACATCCTGTAAGAAGCCTTACATGGGCTTTTTGCTTTACGATAACGCGATTTATTCGAACATAAGGGTTTGATCGTCATGACACGCATTGTTGTGGTGACTTCCGGCAAAGGCGGCGTGGGCAAGACCACGACGAGCGCCAGTTTTTCCGCGGGCCTCGCGATGCGGGGCCACAAGACCGCTGTCATCGACTTCGACGTCGGCCTGCGCAACCTCGACCTCATCATGGGTTGCGAGCGTCGCGTGGTGTATGACTTCGTCAATGTGATCCAGGGCGAGGCGACCCTCAAGCAAGCGCTCATCAAGGACAAGCAGCTCGAAAACCTTTTCATCCTGCCGGCTTCGCAAACGCGCGACAAGGATGCGCTGACGCAAGAAGGCGTGGAAAAGGTCATCAACGACCTGAAGGAAATGGGTTTCGACTACATCGTCTGCGACTCCCCCGCGGGCATCGAGACCGGCGCGCTGATGGCGGCCTACTTCGCGGACGACGCGCTGGTGGTCACCAACCCCGAAGTCTCGTCGGTGCGCGACTCCGACCGCATCCTGGGCATTCTGGCCGCCAAGTCCAAGCGCGCCGTCGAGGGTGACGAGCCGGTCAAGGAATACCTGCTGCTCACGCGCTACAACCCCAAGCGCGTGTCCGACGGCGAGATGCTGTCGCTGACCGACATCGAAGACATCCTGCGCATCAAGCTCATCGGTGTGATTCCCGAATCGGAAGCCGTGCTGCAGGCCTCGAACCAGGGCTTGCCGGCCATCCACCTGAAAGACACCGACGTCTCGGAAGCCTACAAGGACGTGGTCAGCCGCTACCTTGGCGAAGACAAGGCCCTGCGCTTTACCGACTACGAAAAGCCGGGTTTCCTGAAACGCCTGTTCGGAGGCAAGTAAGCGATGTCCTTCCTGTCGTTTCTGCTCGGTCAAAAGAAGACCTCCG
>JAEYVD010000049.1 GCA_023432075.1 Pseudomonadota bacterium
GCATTTCGGTGCGCAATTTCCGCAATCGCGTGCGGTGGACTGCGGTATCCTCTGGAGTATTTTGCGTAGTCATGCGGTGGCTGTAACCGGGGGGTTGAATATGAAGGCAAACATGCTGAAGACGAACATGCGTATGCTCAGCATGCGGGTGCGTCGCGAGACAGGCGCCCGGCAGCCCCCACGGTATCAGAATTCCTCGTTGCAAGCCGCCGACGCCCGCGCCGGGCTGCGCCGCTTGCTGCCGCTGGTGGCGCTTTTCACGGCTGCCTGTGCGCCCGTCGATGCGCAGCAGCGCAGCGCCGCCGTCAATCCCCAGCCCCAGCCCGCCGTGCAAGCGGCCCAGCCGATGATCGCCGTGCCGCCCGTGGTGCTGGCGGGCCTGCCGCCGACCGCGGAAACGCCCGCGCTGGCCGCCGTGGTCGCCGCCCGCGAAGCCATGAACCGCAAGCAGTGGTCGGTGCTGGGCGCCCTGGTGCCGCAGGCCAAGGGCGACCCGCTGGGCATGTATCCGGAATACTGGCTGCTGCGCTATCAGCTCTGGACGCCGCCCGCATCGGGCCGGCCCGTGGCGGCGCTGCAGCAGTTCATCAACAGCAACGGCGACGCCTACCTGGCCGACCGTCTGCGCGGCGACTGGCTGCTCGCCGCCGCCCGCAGTGGCGACTTCGAAACGGTGCGCAAGCTGGCGCCCGTGAAAAACAGCAACGCGCAGATCGAATGCGCCATCCTGGACGGCAAGCACATGACCGGCCAGCGCGCCACGGCCGCGCAGGCGATGGCCGTGTTCGCGCCCGGCGGCGCGTGCTGGGCGCTGTACGACCAGCTCGTGGCCGACGGCATCCTGGGCTGGGATCAGCTCGAACCGCAGCTGCGCGACGCCATCGAGGCCAACAAGACCACCGATGCGCGCAAGTTCGTGCAGTACATGTTCGAGCCACGCGACGTAAAGACCTACGACGTCATCATGAAAGACCCCATGAAGTGGCTCACGCGGCAGGACCGCATGCCCGTGGGACGCAACGAAAAGGAACTGGTCACCATCGCGCTGGCCCGCCTGGCGCGCTCGGACGTCGGCGTCGCCGATTCCTACATGCGCCGCGAATGGGCCAAGTCGATGTCCAAGCCGAATCTTGCTTGGGTGCGCGGCCAGTACGCGCTGACGGCCGCGCTCAGCCTGGATAGCCGTGCGAACGACTGGTACCGCGAGGCGGGCCACATCCGCATGACGGAATACAACGCCGGCTGGAAGGTGCGCGCCGCGTTGCGCCAGCCCAAGATCGACTGGAAGTGGGTCATCGAATCCATCGATGAAATGCCGGCCTCTCAACAGGCTGAGACGGCGTGGGTGTACTGGAAGGCGCGCGGCCAGGCCGCGATGGGCCACAAGGACAAGGCGCAGGCCGCCTACGCCAGCATCGCCGACCGCTTCGACTTCTACGGCCAGCTTGCCGCTGAAGAACTGGGCCGCCGCATCAATGTGCCGCCGCGTCCCGTGCCCATCAGCGACCGCGAGATCGCCGAGGCCCGCGCCAATCCGGGCCTTCAGCGCGCCGTGCTGCTGTTCCGCCTGGGCTGGCGCGCCGAAGCCGTGCCCGAGTGGAATTTCACGCTGCGCGGCATGAGCGACCGCCAGCTCATGGCCGCCGCCGAGCTGGCCCGCGCCGAGAACATCTACGACCGCGTGGTCAACACGTCGGACCGCACCGAGAAGGAATTCGACTTCAGCCAGCGCTTCATCGCGCCGTTCGAGGGCCGGGTCACCGCCAAGGCCAACGCCATCGCGCTGGATCCGGCGTGGGTGTACGGGCTGATCCGCCAGGAATCGCGCTTCATCATGGATGCGCGATCGCATGTGGGCGCGTCGGGCCTGATGCAGCTCATGCCCGCCACGGCCAAGTGGGTGGCCGGCAAGATCGGCATGAGCGACTTCACGCCGGGCAGCGTCAATGATTTCGACACCAATACCGAACTGGGCACCAACTACCTGAATATCGTGCTGCGCGACCTGAACGGCTCGCAGATGCTGGCCAGCGCCGGTTACAACGCCGGCCCGGGCCGGCCGCGCAACTGGCGCTCGACCTTCACGCATCCCGTCGAAGGCGCCATCTTTGCCGAGACCATTCCGTTCACCGAAACGCGCACGTACGTCAAGAACGTGATGTCCAACGCCACGTACTACGCAGCCATGTTTACCGGCCAACCGCAATCGCTGAAGGAACGCCTGGGCAACGTCGTGCCGGCAGGCACCGAAACCGCCGCCGCGCCATGACGCGCGATCCGGCGACCGAGGGCCTGCGCGTCTATATCGTTGGCGGCGCGGTGCGCGATGCGCTGCTCGGCCTGCCGCACGGCGATCACGATTGGGTCGTGGTGGGCGCCACGCCCGAGGACATGACCGGCCGCGGCTTCATCCCCGTCGGCGGGGATTTCCCCGTTTTCCTGCACCCCCGCACCAAAGAGGAATACGCCTTGGCGCGCACCGAACGCAAGTCGGGGCGCGGCTACAAGGGCTTTACCTTCTACACGGGCGCGGACGTCACGCTGGAGGACGATCTGCGCCGCCGCGACCTCACGGTCAACGCCATCGCGCAAGACGAAAACGGCCAGCTCGTGGATCCGCTGGGCGGCGCGGACGACCTGCGCGCCCGTGTCTTTCGTCATGTGGGCGATGCGTTCGAAGAGGATCCCGTGCGCATCCTGCGCCTTGCCCGCTTTGCCGCGCGCTTCGGCGACTTCAGCATTGCGCCGGAAACGATGGCGCTGTGCCGCCGCATGGTCGAGGCCGGCGAGGCCGATGCGTTGGTGGCCGAACGTGTCTGGAAGGAATTGTCGCGCGGGCTGATGGCGCAGGCGCCTTCGCGCATGCTGGGCGTGCTGCAAGAATCCGGCGCGTTGGCGCGCGTGATGCCCGAACTGCAGGGCGTGGACGAGGTGGCTGCGCAGGTGGACCGCGCGGCGCAGCAGGGCTTGCCGCTGGCAAGCCGCTACGCGCTGATGTGCCGCCTGACGCCCGAGCGCGAAGCGCTGGGACGACGGATGCGCGTGCCCACGGAGTGCAACGACTACGCGCGCCTGTTGCCTGAAGTGTTGGGCGCGTTGGACGCACAGGACAGCATGCCGGATGGCCCGGACAGGGCCGATGCGCAGCTGGCGCTGATGGAGCGCGCCGATGCCTTGCGCAAGCCGGAACGTTTTTTTGAACTATTGGATGCGGCGGCCGTGTTGCGCGCAGTAGACCTGCCAGCGTGGCAATCGCGGGTGGCGGCGGTGCGCGGCGTGGACGCGGGCGCCATCGCCAAGGCTTGCGCGGGCGAGCCGGCGCGCATCAAGGAAAGCGTGCGCCAGGCGCGCTTGGCGCGCCTGGCCGACTTGCAGGCAGTCTGATCCGGGTTCCGCGCTACAGCTTGCCCAGCCGGTCGCCACGCGAAAATCCGCTCAACGGGGCCGTCATGCCGCGGCCGACGGCCAGCACCTTGAACAACTCGCCCATCTCCGCCTCCGACAACAGCTTCTGCACGGGCGCCACCGCCTGCGCGTAGGCCTGCGCATCGGACGGGTCCAGCCCGGCCAGCAGGTCCATGAGGCCCGCGTTCATCAGGAAGCGCGCCTGCGACGTGTAGCCCAGCACCTGCATTCCCGCCGCCAGCGCGGCGTCCGCCATCGCGGTGAAATCCACGTGCGCCGTGATGTCCTGCAGACCCGGTGCGGTGAAGGGATCGCCGTGCGCGTGGTGTCGCAGATGGCACATCAGCGTGCCGCCCGCGCGCTGCGGGTGGTAGTACTCGCTGCGCGGAAAGCCGTAGTCCACCAGCAGCGCCGCGCCGCGTTCCAGCCAGCTGCCCATCGCGGCGATCCACGCCTCGCCCTGCAGATTGATTTCCGACACGTAGCCCGGCAGCGCCGGCATGCGCGTCGCGACAGCCGCCGCCAGGGCGGCCGGGGCGGGGCGATCTTCCCAGGTGAAACCGCCGTCGGCATCTACCGCCACGCCGCGTTCCAGCACCTGGCCGGCGTCGCTCCAGACAAAGAGGGAAACCGGCATTGCGTCCAGCACTTCGTTGGCCAGCACGCATCCGGAGAACGCGTTGGGCAGGGCGTCCAGCCATTGCACCCGTTCGCCGAAGGGGGCCAGCCGTTCGGCCTGGCGCGCGCGCAGGTCCGCCGACACTTCCAGGATCAGGTAACGCGTATCGGACAGACCCTGTGCATC
>JAEYVD010000486.1 GCA_023432075.1 Pseudomonadota bacterium
GCAACGGCGCGTGAAAAGTATTCGCCACGCGCCGCTGATTGGCTACAATTAGCAATCATTCCCATTAGCATCTGCCAAGCCGACCCGTGCCGCCCGCCCACTTTGCGTCCTCCGCCGAATTCGTCAGCCTGTACCGCGAGCACCACGGCTGGCTGGTGCAGATGCTGCGCCGACGGCTTGCCGGCAATGCCGACAACGCCGCCGATCTGGCCCACGACACGTTCGAACGGGTCATGCGTAGCGAATCGCGCGCCGCGTTTGCCGAGCCGCGCGGGTTTTTGACCACGGTGGCCAAGCGCCTGTTGATCGACCAGTCGCGGCGGCGGGCGATCGAGCAGGCTTATCTTGAGACGCTTGCCGCGCGCAGCGTAGCGGTCGAGTCCAGCCCCGAGACGCATGCGCTGGTGGTCGAGGCGCTGGACGCCGTCTGCCGCTTGATGGAGCAGTTGCCAGCACGCGTGCGCCGGGTTTTCGTGCTGGCGCAGGTGGAAGGCCTGCCCTATCTGGACGTCGCCCGCGAGTTGGGCATTTCGGTGGCGGCCGTGCAGCGCGACATGATCAAGGCGTGGGAACACTGCTACGCGGCGCTGTACGCATGAGCGCCGCCCACGCCGAGCGGGTGCACCCGGACATCATCCGGCAGGCGGCGCAGTGGATGATGCGCACCGGGGATGCGCCCGACGCCGCCACGCAAGCCGCCTGTACGCAATGGCGCGAGGCCGACGCGCGCCACGAACTCGCCTGGCAGCGCCTGCAGGGCATCAGCCAGGACCTGAAATCCGCCACCTCCGCCAACCTGGCCGGCGCCGCCGCGGGCCAGACGATCTTGCGCTATTGCGACCAGCGTTCGCGCCGCGGCGCCCTGAAGTGGATGGCGGCCGGCGTCGGCCTGGGCGCCATGGGCTGGTTGGGCGCGCGCGAAGGCGTGTGGGACGGCAGCACCGTGTACCGGACCGCCACGGGCGAGCAGCGCGTCGTGCGCCTGCCCGACGGCACGGTGCTGACACTGAACACCGATTCCGCCGTGGCGATGCGCTACGACGCGCGGCAACGCCGGATCACACTGCGCAGCGGCGAAATCCTGATCGCCACGGGCCACGACGATGCGGGCCGGCCGTTTGCCGTCAGCACACCCAATGGCTTGCTGACGCCGCTGGGCACCCGCTTTTCGGTGCGGCAAAAGGACGATGGCCAAGGGGCCACGCACGTCGCGGTCTTTGACGGCGCGGTGCGCGTGGAGCCGGACTCGCGCGTGCAGCCAGCCCGTGTGGTGCATGCGGGCGAGCAAGCCGAATTCGACCGCAACGCCCTGTCGCCAGTGACCGCGGTGGACGCCGCGGCGCCGGCCTGGACCGAAGGCATGCTGGTGGCGAACCGCATGCGGCTGGACCGGTTCGTGCAAGAGCTGGGCCGCTACCGCCCGGGCATCGTGCGCTGCGACGCCGACGTGGCGCACCGGGAGGTCACGGGCGCATTCCGTATCGACGACACGGACAAGGCGCTGGAGGTGCTGGCCAGCGTGCTGGATCTGAGGCTGCGCTATCGCACGCGCTACTGGGTCACCGTGGGCCGGGCGTGAGCCAGCCGGATACCGCAGGCCCCACCCCGCCCATTCCGACTATTTTGTAACCGCGCCGCAGATTTTCATTTCTGGTTCGTTAGACGAAGAGAAGGCCCCGAGGCGCCCGAGGGCCGCGCTTTTCAATCGACGAATCAGGAAACTCCAGTCATGGCACGACGCCAGTCCCACTCTCCCCTTGCCTTGTCATCGTCACCGCGCATGCGTGTGCGCCTTGCCGTCCACCTTACGCTGACGGCGGGCGCCTCGCTGGCCGCCCCCGCCGCCTTGTGGGCGCAGGCCGCGCCCGCCAGCGATATCGCCTTCGCCATCGCGCCCGCCACGCTGGACGTGGCGCTGGGTCAGTTTGGCGTCGCCGCCAAGGTCACGGTGGCGGCCTCGCCGGCGCTGACGCGCGGCGTGCGGACGCAGGGATTGACGGGCCGGTACACGGCCGAGCAGGGACTTGCCCGGCTGCTTGCGGGCACGGGCCTGCAGGCAGTGGCCAACGCCAACGGCGAGGGCTATCAATTGCGGCGCCTGCCGCAGGACGCGCCGGGGGTGTCCACGCTGGCGCCGGTGACCGTGACCGGCATGACGGACGATCCGGTCACCGAGGGCACGGGCAGCTACACGAGCCGCGTGGTGACCATCGGCAAGGGCCGCCAGACGCTCAAGGAAATTCCGCAATCGGTCAGCGTGGTCACGCGCCAGCGCATGGACGACCAGAACGCCAACACGCTGGACGACGTGCTGGCCAACAGCACCGGCATGACGCTCTACAAGAGCCCGATGGGCGGCAGCTACGTGTATTCGCGCGGTTTTCGCGTGGACAGCTATCAGTTCGACGGCGTGAACCGCGCCTTTTACTACCCACAGGCCAACAGCTTCACCACCGAGACCGTGACGCTGGACCGCGTGGAAATCATCCGCGGCGCCACGGGCCTGTTGCAAGGCGCCGGCTCGCCCAGCGCGGCCGTCAACCTGGTGCGCAAGCGCCCGCTCGCCGAGCCCCAGGTGCAGATGCTGGCCAGCGGCGGCTCGTGGAACAACTACCGCGCCGACATCGACGCCAGCGCGCCGCTGAACGAAGCCGGCACCCTGCGCGCCCGCGGCGTGGCCAGCTACAACGACCGTGACTACTTCTACGACGAAGCGCAAAGCCGCACCGGCGTGCTGTACGGCGTGCTCAGCTATGACTTCAGCCCGGACACCACCCTGACCGGCGGCGTCAGCTACGAGGAACTGCGTTCCACCCCCTTCTTCCACGGCCTGCCCCACTACAGCAATGGCGACGACATCGGCCTGAAGCGGTCGACCTCGCTGGGCCAGGACTGGAACCGCTGGAACGGCAAGCAGACCACCGTCTTTGCCGAACTGGCGCACCGCTTCAACAAGGACTGGTCGTTCAAGCTGACGGGCACGTCCTCGCAGGAATCCAACGACTCGAAGTACGCGTTCACGGAAGGCGCCGTGAACCCGGAGACGGGCCTGGGTCCCATGCTGTATGCGGGCCTGTTCGACATGTCCACGCGCAACAAGGCGCTGAATCTGGATGTGGACGGCGCCTTCGAAGCGCTGGGCCGCAAGCATTCGGTGAGCGTCGGCGCCAGCATCAACGAGCTCACCAGCAAGAACGATTTTGCGTTGAATCGCCTGAATCGCGCCGTGAACGTGTGGAACCCGGATCATCATGTGCCGGAGCCCACCGATGACTGGATGCGCGAGAACGCCTACCGCAGCGCGGCCACCATCGTGAAGATGAAGCAGACGGGCGTCTACGGCGTCGGCCGCTTCAGCCTGGCCGACCCGCTGACGCTGGTGGCGGGCGCGCGGGTGAGCTGGTACGAAAACACCAGCCGCTATCGCGACAGCGGCGAGCAATACGTCGATCCGTACAAGGACAACGGCGTCGTCACCCCCTACGGCGGCCTGATCTACGCGTTCAATCCCCAATGGTCCGGCTACGTCAGCTACGCGCAGATCTTCGAGCCTCAGAATGCGGTGGACGCATCCGGCAAGGTGCTAGATCCCATTGTGGGCAAGAACTACGAGATCGGTCTTAAGGGCGAGCTGATGGACGGCCGCGTGAACACGTCCATCGCGCTCTTTCGCGTCGACCAGAAGAACCGCGCGCAAGAGGATCTGACCAGCGTGTGCGCGACGGGCGACATCTGCTACCTGTCGAGCGGCAAGGTGCGCAGCCAGGGCCTGGACGCCGAGATCAGCGGCGAAGTGGCGCCGGGCTGGCAGCTGTTCGCGGGCTACACCTTCAATACGCTGAAGTTCCTGGACGACACGCAGATCACCAACACCAACTTCGCCCGCACGGTCACGCCCAAGCACATCCTGCGCCTGTGGTCCGACTACCGGCTGCCGGGCGAACTGTCGGCGTGGTCGCTGGGCGCGGGCGTGAACTACCAGACGGGCAGCTACACGGAAACGCGCTCGGTGCGCGTCTCGCAAGGGGCTTACGCGGTGTGGAATGCGCGCGTCGGGTATCAGATCAACAAGAACTGGTCGGCCGCATTAAACGTGAACAACCTCTTCGACAAGACCTACTACCAGACCATCGGCGCGCCGGGCTGGGGCAGCTTCTACGGCGATCCGCGCAACGCCACCCTGACGGTGCGCGGGACATTCTGAAATGGGCGCGCGCCTGCGCGATGTCAGCTGAACACGTGCAGCGCGCCCAGCGCCAGGATCAGCGCCGGCGGCATGACCACGATGCCCAGCCGCAGGAAACTGAGCGCGCTGATGTGCATGCCTTCGCGGCGCACGGCCAGCAGCCACAGCAGGGTCGCAAGCGATCCGCTGACGGACAGGTTGGGGCCCAGGTCGATCCCGATCAGCAGCGCCGCGGTGGTGGCGCTGGGCAGGTCGGCCATGCGCGCCAGCGTGCCCGCCATCAGCCCGGCCGGCAGATTGTTGATGACGTTGCCGGACAGCGCGGCGCCCACGCCGCCGGCCCATAGCGCCGCGTCGGCGGACAGGCTGCGCATCAGGTTCGCCAGGTCTTGCAGCACGCCGCTGGCGGCCATGCCCTCGACCAGCACGAACAGGCCCGCCACCAACGGCAGCACGCCCCACGCCACCCCTTTGATGAGGCGAATCGGGCTGGATCGCGTGACCGCCAGCACCAGCGCCGCCGACACGCAACCGGCGATCAGCGTGGGCAGGCCCAGACGCTGGCCAAGCGCCGAGGTGATGAGCAGCGTGCCCGCGGTGATGGCCACGCCCAGCGCGGCCATGCGCAGCGGCAAGGTCATGGGCGGCAGCGGCGGCGATGGCTTCAAGGGCTGGCGCAGGTCATGGCGAAACACCAGCCGCAACGTCACGTAGGTGGCGCCGATGGCCAGTGCGGACGGCAGGGCAAAGTGCGCCAGCCACGGCCCCAACGCAGGCATGCGGTCGCCGAAGACGACCAGGTTGGCCGGATTCGAAATCGGCAGCACGAAGCTGGCCGCGTTGGCGATGAAGGCGCAGACGTACAGATACGGCAACGGCGGCGCGCCGACGACACGCGTCACCGCATAGACGGCGGGCGTCAGCACGACAGCCGTGGCGTCGTTGGACAGCAGCACGGTGACCACGGTGCCCACCAGGAACACCAGGTCGAACAGCCGCCGCGCCGAGCCGGCGGCATGATCGGCCGCCAGCACGGCCACCCAATCGAACAGGCCTTCCTGCCGGGCGACCTCCGCCACCAGCATCATGCCGATCAGGAACAGGTAGACATCGGTGCCTTCCAGAATGGCGCTGCCGGCCTGCCGGGCGGGCAGCAATCCCAATACCACCAGGGCGACCGCGCCGGCCGTTGCCCACACGTACTCGGGCAGCCGCCAGGGGCGAAAGAGGATGGCCATGGTGGTTGCGGCGGCAATCAACCAGATCACGGCATTGGATAGCGACATGCGTTCAGGAATGCATCAAGGAAGGGAAGAGGAAGCCGGCGCGGGGGCCGCTGTGGCGGACCCGCGCGTCTCCGGCAAGACCAGCAGGGTCACGCAGGCCAGCGCGGCAATGCCGGCCAGCGCAAGAAACGCTGCACTGTAACCCGCGTGCTGCACGATCACGCCAGCCAGCCCGTTGCTCAGCGCGGCCCCGATGCCGAACACTGTGGTGACGGCGCCCAGGCTGGCGTTGAACCGGCCGGTGCCCTGCGTCAGGTCCAGCACCATCAAGGGCAGGACGGCGCCGAAGATGCCGGCGCCAATGCCGTCGAGCAATTGCACGCCCACCAGCCACGCGGTGTCGTCGGAAAACGTGTACAGCACGCCACGCAGCGGCAGGATGAGAAACCCGATCAGCAGCAGCGGCTTGCGCCCCCATTGGTCTGCGTACCGCCCGACGGCCATCGCGGCGGGAATCATCACGAACTGCGCCGCCACGATGCAGACGGCGGTGAGCGGCGTGGCGAGCGTCGGGTTTGCCAGGGCGAGTTTTTGTCCGACCAGCGGCAGCATGGCGGCGTTGGCCAGGTGAAATAGCGCGCAGCTCAATGCCAGCAACAAGAGCGGCCGGTTCGAGAGCAACTGGCGCAGCGGCACGGGATGCGCATGCGCCCCCGCATCGTGGCTCGCGCCCAGCCCGCGCGCCTTGTCCTGATCGATATGCGCGGGGATGCCCATCGTGGCCGCCAGGCTGGCCAGCGCCATCGCCGCCATCAGGTAGAACACCGCGACCGGGCCCCAGACGTACGCCAGTCCGCCCGCCAGCAGCGCCGCGAATCCGTTGCCGGCGTGATTGAACGATTCGTTGCGCGCGATGCGTTCCGTGAAGGCGTGCGCGGTGGTCAGGCCGAGCGTGATGCCGGCAATGGCGGGCGCGAACACCGATGACGCAACGCCCGCGACCGCCTGCGTCAACGTGACCCAGACGAAGTTCGGGCTGGCCAGGACGGCCAGGCTCGCCACCGTCACCAGCACGGCGGCGGCGATCAGCAGCGCGCGCTTGTTCGACGCGCGGTCCACCAGCGCGCCCGCCGGGGTCTGCGCCGCCAGCGCGGCCAGCCCGGAGATCGTCATGACAAGCCCGATGCTGTCGGGCCGCCAATGGTGGACGGCGAGCAGGTAGATCGCCAGGTAGGGCCCAAGTCCATCCCGCACATCGGCCACGAAAAAATTCAGCCAATCGAGAGGACGCGTGGCGGGGGATGGAGAGTGCAAGGCAACCGTGGGAACGTGGGTATCGCATGCGCAGCAGGCGGGGATGGCGCATGTTAGATCACAACGATCAGGGAGTCAGCGACATTGCGCTACGGCGGGAACGCGTTCAACCAAATGACAGTTTCACAGTGCCGGCGCGGCTTCCGGCGCGGTCATGCGCCCGGCGCGCCGCACCCCGCTAGGCGGCTGGCCATAGGCCCGCAGGAACGCCCGCCGCATGCGGTTGCGGTCGGCAAAGCCGGTGTCGCGCGCCACGATGTCCAGCGAATGCCGCCCGGCTTCGAGCATGGCGCGGGCCGCTTCCAGCCGCAGCAGCTCCACCACCTTGGCGGGGGAATGCCCCGTCTCATCGCGGAACACCCGGCTGAACTGCCGTGGCGACAGGCTGGCTGCGTCGGCCAGTTCCTCGACCGTCAACGGATTGCGCAGATGCTCCTTGGCGTAGACCAGCGCCCGCTGCACCCGGTCAGAGCGCGGTTCCAGTTCCAGCAAGGCGGAAAACTGGGATTGGCCACCCGGGCGCCGGTGATAGACCACCAGCCGA
This sequence comes from Pseudomonadota bacterium, assembly GCA_023432075.1. Classification (GTDB taxonomy): domain Bacteria; phylum Pseudomonadota; class Gammaproteobacteria; order Burkholderiales; family Burkholderiaceae_B; genus Achromobacter. The sequence continues at coordinate 7,271 of JAEYVD010000486.1, forward strand.
CGCGCCACGTCGCGGGCCAGCGCCGCGCCGTGGTCGTCTTCGATCAGCGCCAGCGCAAGGTCGATGGCGGCCGACATGCCGGCCGACGTCCAGATGTTGCCGTCACGCACGAAAATGCGGTCGGGGTCGACGCGCACCTCGGGAAAGCGGTCCTGCAAGGTGCGCGCATGCGCCCAATGGGTGGTGGCGGCGCGGCCGTTCAAGAGACCGGCCTCGGCCAGGACAAAGGCGCCTGTGCACACGCCCGCGACGCGCCGCGCTTCGGTGGCGGCGCGCGCCACATAGCGCGCCAGGCCCGGCGTGACAGGCCGGGGCATCAGTTCGCCGGCCACGATCAGGGTGTCGGGCATGACACCCAGGGCAACCGTCTCGATGCCCGCGTTCATGGTCGAACGGATGATGCCGCCGCCTTCCGACAGGATGGTGACGCGGTACCCGTCGCGCTCCAGCGCGATGTTGGCGAACTCGAAGGCCGCCAGCGCGGCCAGGCCCATCACCTGGAAACCGTCTTCGAGAATGAGGCCGATCTGGCGCATGTGGGCATCCGTGGCTGTAAATGACGGATATAGGCTATTGAAGCCACCTGCCGGCGTCAATGGGTGAAATGCCTTTGCGAGCCGAAGCGCGCAATTCATACGGCGAAACTCGCCACCCGCCGCACCATGTCCTAAATCGACGCTTTATTGACATTTGAGACATCCACGATCTGCCGCATAGTGACTGCACCGCGATCTGAACCCAATGCAGACGCTCACCCACCCCACCGAGGCACGCACATGCAACTGACCCACAACACCATCTTCATCACCGGCGGCACCTCCGGCATCGGCCGCGCGCTGGCCGTCGCCCTTCACAACCTGGGCAACAAGGTCATCGTCGCCGGCCGCCGGCAGGCACTGCTGGACGAGATCGCCGCGGCGCATCCGGGCATCGAAGGTATTGCGCTCGATATCTCGGATGCCCAGGATATCGACCGCGTCGCCAAGACCTTGATCGCCAAATACCCGTCGCTCAACGTGCTGATCAACAACGCCGGCATCATGCCGTTCGACGACCCCTCGTCCACGATCGACGACGCCGTGTCGCAACGGATCCTGGACACGAACCTGCTGGGGCCGATCCGCCTCACGTCCGCGCTCATCGAGCATCTGAAGGGCCAGCCGCGCGCGACGATCATTCACAACACGTCGATCCTCGCCTACGTGCCGATCGCCTCGAACGCGGTGTATTCCGCCTCCAAAGCCGCGCTGCATTCGTACGCGCTGTCGCAACGGTTCATGCTGCGCGACACCAACGTCACGGTGCAGGAAATTGCCCCGCCGTGGGTCGACACCGACCTCATCAAGAAAAGCGGCGATCCGCGCGCCATGCCGCTGGACGCGTTTATTGCCGAGACGATGCAAGGACTGGCGACCGACGCGCCCGAGGTACTGGTAGAGGCCATTCGCCCGCTGCGCGACAACCCCGGATCGAACGAGCACGCCTTCGTGCATGCGTTCAACCAAAGCCTGGTGGACGAACCGATTCCGGTCTGACACGGCGCGGGGGGCAACGCGGCCGTTCCCGGCTACGCCCGCCCCGCCGCCACGTTCACGCTGATCGCGATGATGAACACGTTGAAGAAGAAAGCGATGACGCCATGCGTCATCGCCATGCGGCGGAGCCGCCGGTTGACGATCTGCACGTCCGACACCTGAAAGGTCATGCCCAGCACCAGCGAGAAATACGCGAAGTCCCAGTAGTCGGGCTCGTCCGTGCCCGGAAAATCCAGGCCCTTGTGCATGGCGTTCTCATGCCCGTAGTACCCGTGCGCATAGTGCAACGCGAAGATCATGTTCATGTAAAGCCACGACAGCACGATGGTCACGGCCGCGGCCAGCATGTCGACCACGGCGCCCGCGCTGCTTTGCGCGCGCATTTCCACCCACAACGCAACCAGCACCATGCAGGACAGCGCAACGCTGCTCCAGAGCACGCCGGTACGGCCGACGTCATGCTGGCGCGCGTGCAGGCGCATGGCCGCGGCGCTGGTGCGGCCGAACACCCGGACGGTCAGGATCAGGAAGATCAGCGCCCCGACGTCAAAGCCCAGCAGAATGGCCAGGCTGGGCGACAGCCCGGCGGCGTAAAGCCCGCCCGCCACCGCGAGCAGCAGGCCGGCGCACAGCATCAGCCGGCGATGGGCATGGAAGAACGGCAGCCGTTCGGTGTTGGAAGCGTGCCCCGCGTCGTCATGCCGGACCTGGCGGCGTCTGGCATCGTGATCCCGGCCGTTTCCGTCCGGGGTGTTGTCATCCGGAGAGTGGTCATCCGGGGAGTTGTCATCCTTGAGCGGCTGCATGGCGGGCTCCTGTCTGCGGCGCGGGTCCGGGGCGAAGCTTGCATTCCGGACCCGCCATAGGTCCCTACGCTAACCGATACCCAGCAAACCGGCCAGTGCCCCGCCGAACAGCAGCCACAGCGGATGAATGCGCGTGCCGCTGCCCAGGATGGCCACGACGGCGGTGATCGCGCCCAGCAGCCAGGTGTGCACGGACGCCTCGGTGATGAGCGAGGCGCTGGCGGCGACCAG
>JAEYVD010000459.1 GCA_023432075.1 Pseudomonadota bacterium
GGAGCAAGGAAATCAGAAAGGGGAAAGGCGGGCGATTAGCCGGGCTTGGACCGCGCGTAAGCGGAACGCGCGGCGACCTCCTGCGAACTCAACAGCGTTGAGCGCAGGGCGCAGAGGGCGCAGGTGATGCAGGGAAGGGAGGATATATCGGATTGCACGGGGCAGATGCTACCACCCGGGCAACCGCCGTCAAGCGGCGCAGGATGCGAAAAAGGGCGCCAACGGGTATTGGCGCCCTTCGCGTGGAACTGGGGTCAGTTCGTCAGGACGATGTTGCGGTCCTTGGCGATACGCTGGCGCAGTTCAAGTTCGCGCTTGATTTGCGCGGCGTACTCGGCCGGCGTATTGCCGTCCACCAGCGAGCCGCCGTCCGCCAGACGCTGGGCGATCTTCGGATCCTTCAGCGCCTTGACTGCCGCGGCGTGGACACGGTCGATCACGGCTTGCGGCGTGCCGGCGGGCGCCACCAGGCCGTACCACGCCATGTTGTCCATGTCGGGCAAACCGCCCTCGGCGAACGTCGGCACGTCGGGCAGGGCGGGCAGGCGCTTGGGCGCGGCCACGGCCAATGCGCGCAGCTTGCCCGCCTGGATGTGCGGCATCGAGGAAGGCAGGTTGTCGAATTGGACATTGACCTGGCCGGCGATCACGTCGTTCAGTGCGGGGCCCGATCCGCGGTAGGGCACGTGGACCATGTCGGTCTTGGTCAGCGACTTGAACAGTTCGCCGTCCAGATGGCTGATGCCGCCCGCGCCCGACGAGGCATAGCTGTACTTGCCGGGGTTGTTCTTCAGGAGGGTGATGAATTCAGCCAGCGTCTTGGCGGGCACGCTGGGATTGACCGTCATGACGTTGGGCACGTTCACCATGTTGGTGATCGGCGCAAAGTCCTTGAGCGGGTTGTACGGGTTCTTGGGATTGGTGGCCGGATTGGTGGCCATGGTGCTCACCGTGGCCACGCCCAGCGTGTAGCCATCGGGCGCGGACCGCACCACGGCGTCGGCGCCGATGGAGCCGCCACCGCCGCCCCGGTTTTCAACGACGACGGGCTGGCCGAGCTCACGGCCCAGGCCTTCGGCCACCACGCGGGCCACGATATCGGTCGTGCCGCCCGCTGCGAACGGAACGATCAGCCGGATGGGTTTATTGGGGTAGGGATCGGCGGCCTGAGCGGCGGAGGTCAAGCAGACGCCAGCGATGGCAAGGGCCAGGGCGGCTTTGGCATGTGACAACACGTTCAAGAGTCTTCTCCATATTGTTGTTCCGAGCCGGCCGGCTTCTTGGACCGGCTTCGGTGAAGCGCGCATTGCCGGGGGTGCCGGCAAGCCAACGCCTCGTGGCCGCAATTCCACACAGGTATGTCCCCACGGTCAACTTGGGATTGTCCCTGTCATGATGAAAGGCAAAAACTTTCACACGTTTTCAATTTCGGCGGAGATGACGGAAGTTACAAGAAAAAGTGTGTCTGACAGCCAGTTGAACGCCTTTCGATCCGCTTTCAGTGCGCAAACGCTACGCAGTCATCGTGCTGTCTTTAGCTGAGTACTCACATAAATCTCTGCATAACTTACAAGAATCTGATATTTTTCGGATGAGATTCTTGCCCGGTCTTGCAAGAAAGCTATTGCGTTTGTTTCTGTCTGCGCCGTTCAATTGGCGTTGGTTGATGTCCCCACGGGGCAACGTGTAGTGCAGCGACGCACCGGGCCAGGGTTCCGTCCGTTTTTCAATCCCCGGTCTGTTTCGTCTCTCGCTGCCTCGCGCTGGCGGGAGGGGGCCCGGACATTTTCGGAACGCCATGTCGCTGATCCTGATCCTCGCTCTGCCGTTCGCCGGCAGCCTGTGCGCCGCGCTGCTGCCTTCCAACGCCCGAAACGCCGAGGCGTGGCTGGCTGGCCTCATCGCCCTCGTCTGCGTGGTTCTGATCGCGACCCTGTATCCCGACGTCGCCAACGGCGGCGTCATACGGGCCGACATTCCGTGGGCGCCTGCCCTCGGACTGCAATTCACCCTGCGCATGGACGGCTATGCCTGGCTGTTCGCATTGATCGTCTCGGGCATGGGCGCGCTGGTGGTGCTGTATGCGCGCTATTACATGTCGCCCGACGACCCGGTCCCGCGCTTTTTCTCCTTCTTTCAGGCCTTCATGGCCGCCATGCTGGGCGTGGTGCTCTCGGGCAACCTGATCCAGCTCGTGCTGTTCTGGGAAATGACCAGCCTGGCGTCCTTCATGCTGATCGCCTACTGGCACCACCGCCTGGACGCGCGCCGGGGCGCCCGCATGGCGCTGACGGTCACCGGGGCGGGCGGGCTCTGTCTGCTGGCCGGGGTGCTGATCCTGGGCCACATCGTCGGCAGCTACGACATGGACCGCGTCCTGGCGTCGGGCGACCTGGTCCGGGCCGACCCCTGGTATCCGGCCGTGCTGGTGCTGGTGGCGCTGGGCGCGCTGACCAAGAGCGCGCAGTTCCCGTTCCATTTCTGGCTGCCCAACGCGATGGCCGCGCCCACGCCGGTCTCGGCCTACCTGCACTCGGCAACGATGGTGAAGGCAGGCGTCTTCCTGCTGGCGCGCTTCTGGCCCGTACTGTCGGGCACCGACGAATGGTTCTGGATCATCGGCGGGCTGGGGCTCATCACCTTGGTGCTGGGCGCCTACGCGGCCATCTTCCAGCAGGACATGAAGGGCGTGCTGGCCTATTCCACGATCAGCCACCTTGGCCTCATCACGCTGCTGCTGGGCTTGAACAGCACGTTGGCGCTGGTGGCGGCGATCTTCCACATGATCAACCACGCTACGTTCAAGGCGTCGCTCTTCATGGCGGCGGGGGTGGTGGACCACGAAACCGGCACCCGCGACCTGGGCCGGCTGTCCGGCCTGTACAAGGCAATGCCCATCACCGCCACGCTGGCAATGGTGGCCGCCGCCTCGATGGCGGGCGTGCCGCTGTTGAACGGCTTCCTGTCCAAGGAAATGTTCTTTGCCGAAACCACCTTCGTCAGCGCCGACCGCTACGTGCAGCTTGGCCTGCCGCTCTTGGCCACGATTGCCGGCGCGTTCAGCGTGGCGTACTCGCTGCGCTTCATCTTGCAGGTGTTCTTCGGCCCGCCGGCCACTGATCTGCCGCGCGAGCCCCACGAACCGCCGCGCTGGATGCTGCTGCCCAGCGCGCTGCTGGTCCTTATGTGTCTGCTGGTCGGCATCGTTCCCAGCTTGACCGTGGGCCCGTTCCTGGCCACCGCTGCGCAAAGTATCCTGGGCGAGAACATGCCCGATTACAGCCTGGCCGTCTGGCATGGCTTCAATCTGCCGCTCGCCATGAGCCTGGTCGCCACCACGGCCGGCGTGCTGCTGTACCTGGCCCTGCGCGCCCACCAGCGCGCCAATCCGGGCCGCGTGCCGTTCATTTACCGCCTGGATGGCCGCCGCACGTTCGAGGCGCTGCTTGACGGCTCCAGCGTTGCCGCCGCGTGGCTCTTGCGCTGGGTGTCGTCCACGCGCCTGCAGGTGCAGATGGTGCTGATCGTTGTCGGCACGCTGTTCGTCGCGTGGCTGCCGCTGCGCGCGGGCGGGTGGCTGGACGGCGCGGTGCGCCTCACGCCCGTCGACCCCGTGTTCGCCTTGCTGTGGATCGTGGGCGGCACTTGCGCGCTGGCCGCTGCATTCCAGGCCAAGTACCACCGCCTGGCCTCGTTGGCGCTGGCGGGCGGGGCAGGGCTCATCACCTGCCTGACGTTTGTCTGGTTCTCCGCGCCCGATCTGGCTCTGACGCAGTTGTCCGTCGAGGTCGTGACGCTGGTGCTGCTGCTCTTGGGCCTGCGCTGGCTGCCGCGGCGCATCGTCCAGGACGACGAAGAAAGTCTGAAGGCCACGCTGCAGGCGCGCGGGCGCCGTCTGCGCGATCTCTTGCTGGCCGTGGCGGCCGGCACGGGCATGTCGGCGCTGGCCTATGCAGTGCTGGCCCGGCCGCAGACCAATCCCATTTCCTCGTATTTCGTGGACCGGGCGCTGCCCGACGGCGGCGGCACCAACGTGGTCAACGTAATCCTCGTGGACTTCCGCGGCTTCGATACGTTTGGCGAAATCACCGTGCTCGGCATCGTGGCGCTGACGGTCTACGCGCTGCTGCGCCGGTTCCGTCCGGCCGCCGAGAGCGCGGACATCCCGCGCCAGCAAATGGATCAGGACGGCGGCATCCCGGACGCGCCCGACATCAAATCGGAAGTGCCTGCGGGCTCGATGATGGTGCCGGCGGTGCTGGTGCGCCTGCTGCTGCCGATCGCCGCGCTGATTTCCGTGTACTTCCTCTTGCGCGGCCACAACCAGCCGGGCGGCGGCTTCGTCGGCGGCCTCATCTTCGCCACCTCCGTCATCCTGCAATACATGGTGGGCGGGGTGTACTGGGTCG
>JAEYVD010000594.1 GCA_023432075.1 Pseudomonadota bacterium
GTGCAGGCGATGCGCGTCGCGTACCGCTTGCAGGCCCGGTCCAGCAAGTCGGTCAGCGAGGAATATTCCTCGGTGGAGATCTCCGCAGGAACGCCTTGGGGATACTGAGCAAGCCACGGACGCGTCATGGTATTTGTCTCCATTAAATTGGTTTTTGAATGATGATACCCTGTGTCCGTTCCCCTATTTCCCCCGAGTTCGCTCATGAAACTCCTTGAACCCATCGTTGCCTGGCACCAGGATATTTCCAAGATCCGGCGCGACATCCACGCGCATCCCGAACTGGCCTTCGAAGAGTTCCGCACCGCCGACGTGGTGGCGGCCAAGCTCGAGGAATGGGGAATCGAAATCCATCGCGGACTGGGCGGCACGGGCGTCGTGGGCATCATCCGCGGCAACCAGCCCGGCGATCGCGCGGTGGGTCTGCGCGCCGACATGGACGCGCTGCCCATGCAGGAAGCCAACACGTTTGCGCACGCCAGCAAGAACGACGGCAAGATGCACGCATGCGGCCACGACGGCCACACTGCCATGCTGCTGGCCGCGTCGCAATACCTGGCCGAGCACCGCGATTTCGCGGGCACGGTCTACGTGATTTTCCAGCCCGCCGAAGAAGGCGGCGGCGGCGCCAAGCGCATGATCGACGACGGCCTGTTCACGCGCTTCCCGATGGAAGCGGTGTTCGGCATGCACAACTGGCCCGGCATGAAGTCCGGTCAGTTCGGCCTGACGCCTGGCCCCATCATGGCGTCCAGCAATGAATTCTCGATCGTCATCAAGGGCAAGGGCACGCACGCCGGCATGCCCCATCTGGGCATCGACCCGGTCATGGCTGCGGTGCAGATGGCGCAATCGCTGCAGACCATCGTCACGCGCAACCGCAATCCGCTGGACGCGGCCGTGCTCAGCATCACGCAGATCCATGCGGGCAGCGCCGACAACGTCGTGCCCAACCATGCCGAATTGCGCGGCACGGTGCGCACCTTCACGCTGGACGTGCTGGACCTGATCGAACGCCGTATGGAAGAAATCGCGCGCCACACCAGCGCGGCGATGGATTGCGAGGTCGCGTTCACCTTCCAGCGCAACTATCCGCCCACCATCAACCATCCCGAGGAAGCGGCGTTCTGCGCCGACGTGCTCCGCGACATCGTCGGGGACGCCAACGTCAACGCGAACGTGCAGCCAACCATGGGCGCCGAAGACTTCGCCTTCATGCTGCAGGAACTGCCGGGCTGCTACGTCTGGATCGGCAACGGCACCGGCGAGCACCGCGACAGCGGCCACGGCCTGGGCCCCTGCATGCTGCACAACGGCAGCTACGACTTCAACGACGATCTGCTGCCGCTGGGCGGCACGTACTGGGTGCAGCTCGCGCTCAAGCGCCTGGCCAAGGCCTGAGCGGCCTAGGCCTCCTGCCCGCCGACTGCCAGGCACATCGTCAGAAAGCGTTCGGCGGCGCGGGCGGCGGCATCGGCGTGCGGCACCAGGATGCTCAGCGTCCGCGTGAGCGGCTTGGGCAGCAGCCGCAGGGTGGCCAGCGCACCGTCCTCGTGCCGCATCGACATCTCCGACACAAAGCCCACACCCAGCCCTGCCCGTACCGCCTGCTTCACGCCTTCCACCCCGGCCAGCTCCAGGCCGACGGACGGCGCCAACCCGCCATCGCTGAAGGCGCGTTCGACCAACCGGCGCACGCCGGAGCCCGGTTCACGCATCACCAGCGGCGAAGCCGCCAGATCCCGTAGCGTCACGGCGCCCTTGTGCGCCAGGGCATGATCGGCCCGCACGATCGCCACCACTTCGTCCTGCCGCCACGCATGCACCGCCGTATCGGCAGGCAATCCGGGGGGCACGTCTCCTTCAATGAACGCCAGGTCCAGCGCCGGCAGGCGTTCGACGATTTCGCGCGTATTGCCATCCGACAGGTGCAGGCTCACGGCCGGGAAGGCGTGGCGGAAGTCCGCGACCAGGCGGGGCAGCAGATAACTGGCCGGCGTGGTGCTGGCGCCCAGCCGCAGCGCGCCGGTTTCCAGTCCGCGCCATGATTCCCGCACGGCCTGCGCCTGCCGGTACACCTGACGCAGTTGGCGCGCCTGCTCGGCAAGCCGTTCGCCGGCTTCGGTCAGCGCAATGCCGTGGCCGCTGCGGCGGTAAAGGGGCTCGCCAAACCACTCCTGCAAGGCGCGCAGCTGGCCCGAGACCGCCGGCTGCGAAAGATGCAGCGCCTGGGCGGTGCGGCTGATATTGCCGGTATCGGCGACCGCGGCAAACGTGAGCAATTGATCCGGCGTCATGAGCGATCTGATATCAGATTTTCTGATATTCAATATTTAGATTGAAGATTTTTCAAATAATACGGCCGGATCTAATATTTCGTCTAGTTATGTAGTTATGCCCAAAGGGCCAGTAATGAATACCTCCACCACCACCGCGGTTCCGCTTACCCCCACCCCCGCCGCCGCCCCGGCAGCGCCCGCTGCCGCGGCTACGCCCTGGCGCGACAAGCTCAATGGCGTGCTGTTCGTGGGCCTGATGGCCGGCGCCGTGATGCAACTGGCCGACCTTCCCTTCATCCGCCAACTGGGCTTCTCGCCGCTGGTCGTGGGCATCGTCGTGGGCATGCTGTACGGCAACTTCCTGCGCGGCACCATGCCCGCCGACTGGGGCGTGGGCGTGAACTTCACCGCGCGCAGGCTGTTGCGCATTGCGGTCGCCTTCTATGGGTTGAATATCAGCATCCAGCAGATTGCCGCCGTCGGCATGCCGGGCCTGGCGGTCTCGGTCGCCGTGGTGGTGGGAACGTTGCTGATCGGCACCGTGGTTGGCCAACGTCTCCTGGGACTGGACCGCGACACGGCGATGCTGACCGCGGCGGGCAGTGCCATCTGCGGCGCGGCAGCGGTGCTGGCGTTCGAACCGACGCTGCGCGCCGCCCCCCACAAGAGTGCGGTGGCGGTGGCGACCGTGGTGCTGTTCGGCACGCTGTCGATGTTCCTCTACCCCGTCTTCTATCACGCGGGCTGGCTGAATTTCGATACGCAGGCGCTCGGCATCTATATTGGCGGCACCGTCCACGAGGTGGCGCAGGTGGTTGGCGCGGCCAGCAACATCGACCCCGCCACGACCGAAGTCGCCACCATCGTCAAGATGACCCGCGTGGCGCTGCTCGTGCCCGTGCTTCTGATCCTGGGCATGTACCTGCGCAGCGCCGCCTCGCACGCGGGCGGCGGCCAGGGCAAGGGGCAAAAGCTGCCCATCCCCTGGTTCGCCGTGGGCTTCCTGGCGCTGGCCATCGTCAATTCCCTGAACATCATTCCCGCGGATATCGTCGCCGCCATCCGCCGGCTCGACGTCTTCGCGCTGACCATGGCCATGACCGCGCTGGGCATCGAAACCCGCTTCGCCCAGATCCGCAAGGCCGGCCCGCGTGTCATGGCCCTGGGCTTCATCCTTTACGTCTGGTTGTTGGTTGGCGGCTACGGGATCGTCAAGCTGGCGACCTGATGACCACGCAAGGCGACGGCGGCGGGCGTCAACGCGCACGCCGCCGTCGCGTTTTTCCTGCATAATCGGCTGGTTCCCTAGCATTGGAGTCGGCCGCATGACCTCCAGCACCAAAACCCCGTTTACGACTCTGCCAGCCCATCGCGACGCGGTGTTGCGCGTCATGCCGATGCCGGCCGACGCAAACATCCACGGGGACGTTTTTGGCGGCTGGATCATGTCCCAGGTCGACATCGCGGGGTCCATCCCTGCCGCCCGCCGTGCCGCCGGCCGCGTGGCCACCGTGGCGGTCAATGCCTTCCAGTTCAAAGAGCCCGTGTTCGTGGGCGACCTGCTCAGCTTCTACGCCGCCATCGTCAAGACCGGCACCACGTCCATCACGGTATCCGTCGAGGTCTACGCGGAACGCCAGCGCCTGGACGCCGAAGTCGTCAAGGTCACCGAGGCCACGCTGACCTACGTCGCCACCGACGAAGCGCGGCGCAGCCGCCCTCTCCCCACACTTTGAGCCGTAACGCATGACGCAGTCCGCCGCCGCGCAGAAACCGCCCGCGACGCCCCGCCGCCTCGACCCGGAAGACGCCCAGACCGCCCTCGCGGAAGTCCAGGAGCGCTTGCGGCGTCAGCACCTCGTCGAAGAACTGGTTCACCGCCAGGAAGAAGGCGACGCCAAGGCGCCCCTGGTCGAAGACCTGGTGCACCGCCAGCATGAAGCCGAGCTGAAAACGCTTGTCGACGGCCTGCACCCCGCCGACATCGCCTTCATCCTCGAATCGCTGCCCAAAGACGAGCGCCAGGCGATCTGGAAGCTGGTCAGCCCGGAGCACGACGCGGACGTCCTGCTCGAAGTCGAAGACTGGGTACGCGAGTCCCTGATCGAAGCGATGGACCGCCAGGACCTCGTCGCCGCGACCGAAAGCATGGACGCGGACGAGCTCGCCGACCTGGCGCCCGACCTGCCGCCCGACGTGGTGGCGGAAGTGCAAAAGGGCCTGACCGAGGAAGAACGCGCGCAGCT
>JAEYVD010000627.1 GCA_023432075.1 Pseudomonadota bacterium
TTCGGCCCGGACGACATCGACAGCCATGCCAAGCTGGCGCGGCTGACGCATCTGCCGATCGCCACGGCCGAAATCGGCTACGGCCGCTGGTATCACAAGGAACTGCTGGACAAGGGCGCGGCCGGCATCCTGCAGACGGACGCGGCGGTCTGCGGCGGCATCACCGAATGGAAGCGCATCGCCGCCACGGCGGCCAGCTATGGCGTGGTGGTGTGCCCGCACTGGTTCCATGACGTGCATGCGCCGTTGGTCGCGGCCACGCCCAACGCGCGCTACGTCGAATTCTTCTGGGACGACCAGGTGCTGAACTTCCGCAAGCTGGTCGACCGCCAACTGACCCACAAGCAGGGCCGCGTGATCCTGCATCAGGAGCCGGGGCTGGGATTCGGCTTTGATGAGCGCATGGTCGAGCGATTCGGCAAGTGGACGCGCGTCGGCCGCTAGTCCATTCGCGAGGCGCCGCGCGAAAGGTCTCATGCGGTGCGCAGGCGGCAGCGGCGCCGGTTCACGCAGGCGTCGTACCGAAGGTCCGCATCCAGGCCGCGTCAGACGGCCGGATGCCACAGAGGCAGGCAGTGTCCACATAACCAGTTGCCGGCCTTTGGACCGGCGCGCGAGGAGACAACAATGCAACGTAGGCAATTCATGACGGGCGCGGCGGCGCTGGGAGCGGCGCTGGTGCTGCCGTCGGTGGCGCGGGCACAGGAGATGCCGTCCGGCCCGGTGAAGATCGTGGTGGGGTTCCCCGCGGGCGGCGGCACGGATGTGCTGGCCCGGCTGCTGGGGCAGAAGCTGGGCGTGTTGTGGAACATGCCCGTCATCGTCGAGAACCGCGCGGGCGCGGCCGGCATCATCGCGGCCGAACAGGTTGCGCGCCAGCCGGGCGATGGCAACACGCTTTTGATGGCGCACGTGAACAGCCACGGCATCGCGCCGGGCCTGCAGCCCAAGCTTGCGTATTCGGTGGACAAGGACTTCACGCCCATTGCCCTGGTCGGCAAGACGCCCACCATCCTGATCGGCGGCGCTGGCCAACCGGCCAAGACGCTGCCCGACCTTGTCGCGCTGTGCCGCGCGCAGCCGGGCAAGATCGTGTTCGGTTCAGCAGGCAGCGGATCGGCCCAGCATCTGGCGCTGGAAATCTTCAAGGCACGCGCCGGCATCGACGTGCTGCATGTGCCGTACAAGGGATCGGCGCCGCTGATGAACGATCTGCTGGGCGGCCACGTGCAGTATTGCTTCGAAGGCATGACGACGGCCACGCCGCTGATCCAGTCCGGCAAGGTCATCGCGCTGGCGCAGACGCTGCAAAAGCGCTCCAAGAGCCAGCCAAACGTACCGACGGTCGCGGAACAGGGCTACCCGGGCTTCGAGGCCAGCATCTGGTTCGGCATGGTCGGGCCGGGCGGCATGCCGGCTGCCATGGTCCAGCGCATGAACCGCGACATCGATCAGGTGCTGGCGATGCCCGACGTTCAGGAAAAGCTGGCGCAGGTGGGCGCGGAAGACGGCGGTGGAGGCGTGCAGCGCTTTGCCGAATTCATGAAGAGCGAGCAGCAGAAGTACGCGAAGACGATCCAGGACGCAAAGATCGTGGCGGAGGGATAAAGCCATATGCGGGCGGTGTCTGACACCCCTGGCGCACACCTGGCATATGAAGATGGTCCCACTAGGGTGTCAGACACCACGTTACTTGGATGCAGATGGATCCACCCAGCCCGCCGTCGCCGAGATCGAGCGGGCTTTTTCACTAAGCAGGCGCGCGGTGGCCGATTCCAGGTCGTCATCCACGGCGCCCACCGGCCCCATCAGCGTGATGGCCGCCTTCATTTCGCCCAGCATGTCGAAGATGGGCGCCGACAGCGACGTGAAGTGCGGAAGCAGCGCGTGGCGGCAACGGCTGATGTGGTGCTTGCGGACCTCGTCGCGAATGGCCTGCACATCCGCCATCGTGTAGGCGTTGCCGGCGGTACCGCCGTGGCTTTCCGGCACGGACGAGGCCATCTCCTGTTCCAGCAGCTCGCGGGTCAGCGCATCTGGCAGGTGCGCCAGGAAATTGCGGCCCAGGGCGGATGACAGCAGCGGCATCACCGTGCCGACGCGCAATTCCAGGAGGGGCCGGCTGCGGCTGCCCTCGACGCGGTACACGATCGTGGGCCCCTTGTTGCCCCACACCCCCAGGAACACGGTATGGCCGGTGGCCGCGGCCACCTCCGCCATGATCGGGCGCGCCGTGGTGAACACGTCGAACTGTTCCAGGGCGGCCAGCCCCAGCCGTAGCGCGTACGGACCGAGCCCGTAATGGCCGGTGTCGGCGTGCTGCTGCACCACGCCCACCTTCTGGAAGCTCACCAGGTAATAGTGGACGTTGGGAACGGTCAGCGCACAGGCGTCCGCGATTTCCTTGAGCGGCATCGGGCGGCCGGTCTTGCGGATGACGTCCAGGATCCGGAATCCCACTTCGATCGACTGGATGCCCCTGCGCGCCGTGGCAGGCGCCTGTTCCGAATTCTTCTCAGCCTTGCCGGCGGGCCTTGCCATTGCTGCCTCCACTGTGTGCGTGGCGGCAGTGTAGCAGCGGCCTTTTTTGCCGCTTGGACCGCCGCGCCGGGTTTCCCCTAGCTTTTGCCGGCGACGTCTTAGCTTTGATAATAGTTAATGCATATAGCAGTATCAATCTAAAACATCAGGGGAAAGCAAGCATGGAAGCGAATGTCGCAATGCCCAGGATCGACGCCGGGCCGACGCTGAGCCGCAAGGAAGAACGCCAGGTCGTGGTGGCCTCCACACTGGGAACGTTGTTCGAGTGGTACGACTTTTTCATCTACGGGACGCTGTCCGTCTTCATGAGCCAGGTCCTGTTCCCGCAGGACAACCCGACTGTCGCGCTGCTGGCCGCCTTGGGCGCGCTGGCCGTGGGCTTCATCATCCGGCCGCTGGGCGCGGTGATGTTCGGCTACCTGGGCGACAAGCTGGGCCGCAAGTACACCTTCCTGATCACCGTCGTCATGATGGGCGGCGCAACCGTGCTGATCGGCTGCCTGCCCACCTACGAAACCGCGGGGCACCTGTCCTGGATCCTGCTGCTGACGCTGCGGGTGGTGCAGGGCCTGGCCGTGGGCGGGGAATACGGCGGCGCGGTGATCTACGTCGCGGAACATTGCGAGCCGCGGCGCCGTGGCCTCTTGACCGGCTGGATCCAGATCACCTCGTCGGCGGGGCTGATCCTGTCGCTGGTCGTGATCCTGTGC
>JAEYVD010000650.1 GCA_023432075.1 Pseudomonadota bacterium
GCCGCTTTGCCCCCAGCCCCAGCGGCCCGCTGCATGCGGGCTCGCTGGCGACCGCGCTGGCAAGCTGGCTGGACGCGCGCGCCCAGGGCGGGCGCTGGCTGCTGCGCATCGAGGACGTGGACACGCCCCGCACGGTGGCGGGCGCGGCGGACGTCATCATGGGCCAGCTGCAGGCGCTGGGACTGGTCTGGGACGGCGACATCGTCTGGCAGTCGCGCCGCAATGCGGCCTACCAGGCGGCGTTTGACGCGCTTGCCGCTCAGGGCCTGATCTATGGATGCGGCTGCACGCGCCGAGAAATCGCGGATTCGGCGCTGCGGGGCCAGACCGCGCCCGGCGCCGATGGCGAAAGACCCTACCCCGGCACATGCCGTCACGGCCTGCCGGCGGGGCGCGAAGCCCGCGCCTGGCGGCTGCGCGTGCCGGACGGCGTGGAACGCTTCGAGGACCGTTGGCTTGGCCCGCAGGAGCAGGACGTCGCGCAGGCGGTGGGAGATTTCGCGCTGCGGCGGGCGGACGGGCTATGGGCGTACCAATTGGCGGTGGTGGTGGACGACGCCGCGCAGGGCGTGACAGACGTGGTGCGCGGGGCCGACCTGCTCAGTTCCACGGCACGCCAGCGCGTGCTGGGCCGCCTGTTGGGCCTGCCGCCGCTCCGCTACCTGCACGTGCCCTTGATCCTGGACCCGGCCAGCGGCCTGAAGCTGTCCAAGCAGAATGGCGCCCCCGCGGTAGATACGCGCGCGCCGCTAGCGGCCTTGCAGGCCTCGTGGGCGGCGTTGGGCTTTGCGCCGTTGGCCGCCACGTACGTGACGACATTCCTGCAGGACGCCACGGCGCGCTGGGCAGCGCGGTTTCCGGGCTGACGCCGGCCGCAGCCGCCGCGCGCGTTGCCTGCCGGCTGATCCCTGAAGGCCCTGCAACCGCTCATAGCGGCTGCAGGTCCGCCCCCAGCATCCGCACCAGCAGCGCTTCGCCATCGTCGGCCACGCGCAGTTCGCCATAGCGCGCGACCTCATACCGCGCCGCCTCGCCTTCCGGGAAGAAGAACGCGTTGGTCACGATGCGCACGCCATTGCCGCGGATGCGATAGCGCAGCGGCACTTCGGTTTCGGCATGCGGGTGCACGTCGGACTGGATCCGCACCGCCTGCGCCACACCGCGCGAATCCGGCGTCAGCATCACGTAGCCGTCCGGCTCGTAGCCCATGACGCTTTCGGCGTCGTTCTGGCTGCCGCCCAGCCGCAGGCGCGTCACCTCGCGTCCGGCCGCAAAGTTCAAGGCCATGTAGTCGCCCTGCATGAGCGAGCGCGGATCGACCGGCACCAGCTCCAGGATGACGACCTTGCCCGACGACAGGAGTTTTTCGCGCTCCCAGATGCCGGTATTGGCCGCGATCAGCACCAGCGCCAGACCGCCCAGGATGCCCGCCGTGCGCCAGCGCAGGGCCGGGGATACCGGCGGCAGGGGACGCGCTTGAACCGGGGCCTGCGTGCGCATCAGGCGCGGCACCAGCCACACCGCGGCGCGCAGCACGAACAGCAGCACCGCCGCGCCGCTCAGCCACAGCGCCTTTTGCAGCAGCGGCAATTCCAATTGGTAGTAATAGACGCCCAGGTAGGCCAACAGGCTGGCGGCGCCGAAGATCATGACGCGCGGCTGATTCAGGCCAAATCCCAGCAGCAGCCACGCCAGCGCGAACCCCACGCCCGGGCTGGGCAGCCAGAACAGCGCCAGCAGCAACAGGCCGATCGGCACGCCCCAGGTGACGCCCCCGGTCAGGAGACGGCGGCGCGGCCACAGCACGGCCAGCGCGGCCGCCACCGGCAACAGCGCGCCCGCCACGATCAGGATGGCGGTCCGCGGGGCAAGCTGCCAGATCGCGGGCAGTTCGGTGACGGAAATGCCGCTTGCCAGCCAGACCATGCCCTGCACGGAAAGGAGGAACGCCCACGCCAGCGGCTGCAGCGCATGGCCGCGCCGAGCGCCCACGCGGTGGCTGACGGTAAAGATGACGGCCGTAGCCCACGCGCCGATGACGCCGATGGGCAGCCACAGGAACGTGGCCCGGGTCGCGTCGAAACGGATCCAGGCGTCCATCAGGTCTTCCTGCATGAGGTCGGGCGACAGGCCGCGCCAGATCAGGGCGGCGCTGGCCAGCGCGATCAGCAGGCCGCTCAGAAAGCGCAGGATCACGTCGGGCCCCAGCGCATAGACCGCGGCCGCCATCAGCAGCACGAAGAAGCTTGCGCTGGCGAAGGAGGTCGAACTGGACAGTCCGAAGACGATGAGGATCTGCCCCGTGAAGGCCATGGCCGTGCCGCACTGCCGCCAGAACGGGCCGGCGTCGCTGCGCAGCACCGCCACGCCCACGGCGCAGAGCACCAGCCCGGCGACCAGCGCGCCGCCTTCGGTGGTGATCAGGTTGGAGAACGCAACGAACAGCAAGAGGAGCAGGGTGGCCAGCCACGCGGACAGGCCCAGCAGGCACTGCACGTACCAGGGCGGTTCGGCGCGCGGCACGGCTGCTGGCGCCAGTTGCGCCACGGGCGCGCCGGAATCGGCGGGATCGACGGCATTGCCTGCCGACGCGGCGGCCGGTTCCGCATCCGCGGCGGGCATGGGGACCGGCGCTTCGTTGCTCAGGCCGCGCAGCCAGCGGGCGGCCACGACGGCCTCGGCCATGAGCAATGCGGCCAGCGGCAGGGCGGCCCACACGCCGGGCTCCAGCCGCCACAGCCATTCGCCCACCACCCGCAGCGACACGCAGATGACGCCGGCGGCCAGCATGGCCAGGATGACGAGGTCGCGCCGGCCACGCTGATAGTAAAGACCGAGCCCCAGCGTGGCGGCCACCCAGGCGATGCCGTTGTAGGTGCCCAGGCCGTCGACAATGGAATCGCCGAACATGAGGGCCAGGACCAGCACGCTGATGGCGATGGCGGCCAGGATGCGCGGTCCGAAGACCGTGCTGGCGCGCCAGCGGCGCGCGGCCATTTCCCAGCCGAACAGCAGGACGAGATTCAACGCGGCCATGACCAGGCTGGGCAGGCCCGGACCGCCGAAGATCATCATCCACGTGAAGACGCGTTCGCCCAGCCACAGCGCAACCGCAAGATTGAGCACCAGCGCCCACAGCAGCCACACGGCCTGACTGCCCGCGGCAAGCGCCCAAGGCAACAGCAGCACCGCCCACCACGCGAACAGTTCCCAGGTATCGGCGCCCGTCTGGTAAGTTTGGCCTAACAGCGCCAGCAGGGCGCCCAGCAGAATGCCGGCCAATGCCAGCAGCGCGCCGGGGATGCTGCGCCGCACGCCAGGCCGGGCGCGCAAGCGCAATCCGGACCACGCGCCGGCCAGCGCGCAGACAGCCAGAAGGCCCTGCACACCGGCAAAACGCTGCATTTTTGTCATGTCCTGCCAGTTGGCAGCAACCCAGCAAACGGCAGCGCTGCCCAGCAGCAAAACGCCTAGCCACAAGGTGCTTCGCGCCAAAAATTGACGCCAAGCGTGCAGTTCGGATCCCGCTTGCCTTTCAGTGCCGACTTGCATCTGGCGAATCTCCGATC
>JAEYVD010000690.1 GCA_023432075.1 Pseudomonadota bacterium
CAGTACATCCGTTACTACAATCACGATCGCATCAAGCTCAAGCTAAAAGGCCTGAGCCCGGTGCAATACCGAGCTCAGGCCTTCGGGCTTTAGCTTCTGACCGTCCAACTTCTGGGGGTCAGTTCAAAGCGGGCTTTTTATCGCACGTTGCTGAAACTTACAGCACCGACTTGAGCAGCTTGCCCATTTCGGAGGGGTTGCGCGTGGTGCGGATGCCGCAGGCTTCCATGACTTCCAGCTTGGCGTCGGCCGTGTCGGCGCCGCCGGAGATCAGCGCGCCGGCGTGGCCCATGCGCTTTCCGGGAGGCGCGGTGACGCCAGCGATGAAGCCGACGACCGGCTTCTTCATGTTGTCCTTGGCCCACTGTGCCGCGTTGACTTCGTCCGGACCGCCGATTTCGCCGATCATGATGACGGCGTCGGTGTCGGGATCGTCATTGAACAGCTTGAGCACGTCGACGTGCTTCAGGCCGTTGATGGGGTCGCCGCCGATACCGACAGCGCTGGATTGGCCCAGGCCCAGTTCGGTGACTTGCGCCACGGCTTCGTACGTCAGGGTGCCCGAACGGCTGACGATGCCGATGCGGCCCTTGCGGTGGATGTGACCGGGCATGATGCCGATCTTGATTTCGTCCGGGGTGATCAGACCGGGGCAGTTCGGGCCCAGCAGCAGCGTCTTGCTGCCCTTGGCCTTCATGCGGTTCTTGACTTCGAGCATGTCGCGGACCGGGATGCCTTCGGTAATGCAGATCACCAGATCCAGTTCGGCTTCGACGGCTTCCCAGATGGCGGCAGCGGCGCCGGCGGGCGGCACGTAGATGACCGAGACGGTGGCGCCGGTGTCGGCCTTGGCGTCCTTGACCGACGCGAAGATCGGCACGCCTTCGAAATCTTCACCCGCCTTCTTGGGGTTCACGCCGGCCACGAAGGCGGCCTTGCCATTGGCGTACTCACGGCACATGCGGGTGTGGAACTGGCCCGTCTTGCCCGTGATGCCCTGGGTGATGACCTTGGTGTCCTTGTTGATCAGAATCGACATTGTGAATCCTTGATTTTTGCTTTACTTGACGGCGGCTACGACGCGGGTGGCAGCTTCGGCCATCGTGTCGGCGCTGATGATCGGCAGGCCGGAGTCGGCCAGCATCTTCTTGCCGAGTTCTTCGTTGGTGCCCTTCATGCGCACGACCAGCGGCACGTTCAGGTTGACGGCCTTGCAAGCGGTGATCACGCCTTCGGCGATCACGTCGCAGCGCATGATGCCGCCGAAGATGTTGACCAGGATCGCCTTGACGCTCTTGTTGGCCAGCATGATCTTGAAGGCTTCCGTGACCTTCTCGGCCGTGGCGCCGCCACCGACGTCCAGGAAGTTGGCCGGCTCGCCGCCGAACAGCTTGATGGTGTCCATCGTGGCCATGGCCAGACCGGCGCCGTTCACCAGGCAGCCGATGTTGCCGTCGAGCTGGATGTAGGCGAGGTCGAACTTGCTGGCTTCGATTTCAGCGGGATCTTCTTCGTCCAGGTCGCGGTAGGCGACGATTTCCGGATGACGGAACAGGGCGTTGGAGTCGAAGTTGAACTTGGCGTCCAGGGCGATGATGTTGCCCTTGCTGTCGCGGTTCAGGGGGTTGATTTCGACCAGGGAGGCGTCGGTGTCCATGTAGCACTTGTAGAGCTTCTGGAACACGTCAACGGCCTGGGCGGTCGAGTCGGCGGGCAGGCCGATCGCGTTGGCGATCTTGGTGGCTTGCTCGGCGGAAAGGCCAACCAGCGGGTCGATGTATTCGGTGATGATCTTTTCGGGCGTGGAGTGAGCCACTTCCTCGATGTCCATGCCGCCTTCGCTGGAAGCGATGAAAGCGACATTCTGCGTGGCGCGGTCGGTGACCAGCGAAACGTAGTATTCCTTCTGGATGTCGGCGCCGTCTTCGATGTACAGGCGGCGGACCTTCTGGCCTTCGGGGCCGGTCTGATGCGTGATCAGCTGCATGCCCAGGATTTCGGATGCCAGCTTGCGGACGTCGTCCAGCGAGCGGGCCAGCTTGACGCCGCCGCCCTTGCCACGGCCACCCGCGTGGATTTGTGCCTTGACGACCCAAACCGGTCCACCCAGCTTTTCAGCGGCAGCCACGGCCTCGTCGACGGAAAGAGCGGGGATCCCGCGCGGCACGGGGACGCCAAATTGCTTCAGCAGTTCCTTGCCTTGATACTCGTGGATTTTCATGTGTTACCTGTCAGGACGTATGAGAAAAAGAAGGTGAATCGGAGGACGACTCGGCCGATGCCTCAGCGCTACCCCCGGTGTACCACTCGGGATAATGCTCAGCCACCACAGGGCCGCCAGTGCTGAGCGCATGGCAGCCGTCCAATTGGAATGGACGCCGGTTCGGGTTGGGTTCCTGCCGCCGGCGGTTGGCCATGGTCTGGACCGCCGCGGTGGGAAGCACCTGCGACAGTTCGGTCATGTGCGTACAGCCCTCCACATGCCCGAACCGCTCTTTGACCTGGCGGCGGAACCCCTTGAGCAGGTTCATGCCGATCAGGTCAGTGTACGCCGGCTCGATGGCCTTGCAATGTTCGCCGTAAGGCGCCGCATCATAGACGGCCTGAGCCGCCACGATCGAGAATTCCTCGTCGATGGTGATGCGCAGGTGCATATGGTGGATGGGTTGCCCGGCCTTGAACATCTCGCCGTCGCGCTTCGGAAAATCGTACGCTTTCACGTCGATCAGCTCGGCTTCCAGGTCCCAGTTGCCGTCATCGCGCGCGTACGACTGCACACGTATGGAACGCGTATGCAGCGGTTGGCGAGGACAATCCGGCGGTGGCAAGGGCATGCGAGGGGGCCTGCGGGGCAAAGATGGCCTGCGCGTATGGTGCGCGGCAACAAAACCTTCAAAGTATAGCGCAGGCGGCAT
>JAEYVD010000736.1 GCA_023432075.1 Pseudomonadota bacterium
GCCGTACAGGCCAGCATGCTCAGCGCGGCGGCCCAGCCCGCCAGATGGAAGATCGGCTTGCGGTTCATGTTGTCTCCTCCTGCGAGGTTGGCGTGTCGCGGGGCCGCGCAGCGCTCTGTGTCGTGATTTCCCGGGTTCTTGCAGCGTTTTCACTGACCCGTGGTCAAGCTGTTTTAGTCTTGCAATTGACCCGAATCAATTGCATATTTGGCGCAATTCCGATGAGAAAAATACATGGGCCTGACGATCCGTTCGCTCCAGCACTTTTCCGTCCTTGCCGAAGAGCGGCACTTCTCTCGGGCGGCCCAGCGGCTGCATCTGACGCAGTCGGCGCTGACGCGCAGCATCCAGTCCCTTGAAGAGACGTTGGGCCTGGTGCTGGTGGATCGCGCGTCGATCGGCGTCACGCCGACGCAGGCGGGAAAAATGGTTCTCGATCGTTCGCGCCGCATCCTGGGCGATGTCCTCGCCCTTCGGCGCGAGGCCGAATTGATGAGGGGCCACGACACGGGACGCGTGAGCTTCGGCGTCGGGGCCTTTCCGGCGGCGGGGTTTCTGTCGCCGCTGCTTGTCCGTCTGGCGCACGATCATCCCGGCCTGAGCGTGCATGTCGAGATCGAAAGCTGGCAGCGTCTGCTCGACAAGCTGTTGCAGGACAAGCTGGACTTTGCCGTGGCGGTGACGCACAGCCTACCGCCGCCGGCGGACTTCATCGTGCGTGCGCTGCCGCCGCAGCACGGCGGCCTTTTCGTGCGGGCCGGTCATCCGCTGCAATCGGTGCGAAAACCCAAGCTGCGCGCCGCCTTGGCGCAATATCGCCTGGCCGCCACCGACCTGCCGCAGCGCGCGCGGGAGTATCTGGCCAAGCTGTATCAGGTGGCGGGCGTGGATGAACTGCCGATTGCGTTTGAATGCGACAGCGTCAGCGCGCTGCGCGACGTAGCCGTGGGAAGCGACGTGGTGCTGTTCTGCACGCGCGAGGCCATCGTCGCCGAACTGGCGCAAGGAACGCTTGTGCCACTGCCGCTGCCCTACCCTGCGTCAGGTCCGCTGACCTACAGCGTCATCCACCGCGCCCGGCGCAGCTTGTCGCCTACCGCGGAACGGATCATCACGTTGGTGCAGGCGTATCTGGCCGGCGAAGGGGGGGATGATGCGGCGCCGTCGCGCGGGCGGCGGCGAAGTGCCGGCGCGAAATCCGCCGCGAAGGACTGACACCCGCGCCGCATCAAGACATTCAAGTCCCCGCGCCGGGTTCCTGTTCGCGCCGCTCCGCTGCTTCCTGCGCGGCGACGTCTTCCAGCTTGACCTGACTGGTGCTGCCATGCGTGGCAGCGCATTGGGCGGGATTCTGGGTGCTTTTGACGCACTCCGCGAATGCCAGCGCCGCGTCGACGGTCGCGAAGTGATACGAATGACCGTCGGCGAACGCGACCTTTCCTTCAACAGAACAATCCATGAGTGCCTCCAGGTTGCGCAAACGCCCATCCTATCCGAGCCGGCAGGGAAAATCGACCTCCGCGGCGTCCAGCCGGCGCAGGGCGGCGGTCAATTCACCCGCTGGGGAAGCACCGCGCGCATCCAGCGCGACAGCGTCGGGCGGACGCGTTGGCTGTGCAGCAGCACGGCGCCGAGCACGCCAATGAATGCCCCGAGCGCCGTGTCCACGAAGCGCGCCTCGATCACATCGACGGGATAGCCTTGCCCCAGATGCGGCGCCTCGGCCAGAAAGATGGTCAGGGGCGTGATCAGCGCCACCGCGCTGGCGTAATGGCGCACCACCAGCGTTTCGATGCCGAACGACAGCGCCATCATTACCACGCTCAGCGTCCAGACATTGAGCGGCAGGCTGAGCAGCGCCCATGCCACGCACAGGCCCTCGGCGGTGCCCAGGATGCGGTGCATCTGCCGGCTCCACGCCGCGCGCAGGCTGGCGCCCTGGATGATCGCCAGGCAACTGACGGGCACCCAGTACGGCCGCTGCAGTTGCAGCAGTTCGGCCACCAGCAATGAGATGCCGACGAACAGCCCGATGATGACGGAGTCGTACACAACGAAATCGAACGTGGGCTTGGGCAGTTCGACATGCGGCGGCGGCGGGGCCACGCGCGTCATGTGCAGCGAATACGCAAAGGCCACCAGGCAGGCGACCAGACAACCCAACGCCACCATGCCCACGCGCAATGGCACGTCTTCGATGGTGCCCGGCGTGTAGGCGGCGATCGCCGTAGCCATGATGAAAAACAGGCTGCCCGGCGGGCCCAGGCGATAGCAGCGGCACACCATGTTCACCACCATCGCGATCAGCGTCAGCGCCGCGATCGTGGCGGTCGGCCAGAACTGCGTCAGCGCGCCCAGCGCATAGCAGGCGACCATGCCGAAGGACGCCGCCAGCAGCATCATCATGCGGATCTGCAACGAGGCGTTGGGCAGGCTCAGGAACACCATCCCGCCCAGGCTGGACATCAGTCCGTAATCCATGCGCCCGAAATACGCGCCCACCATCAGCGGCAAGCCGGATGACAGCGCGGCGGCCAGCGGCATTTCCCAGCGGCGGTCGCTGACGTTGACGCGCGTCAGCTCGGTCCAGGTGCCGTGCAACTGCGCCTTGACGAAGGCGAACGGGCGCCTGGGTCGGTCGTCTGGACCTGCGGGGTCGTCATGTCGATTCATAGGCTGGCGTGGCGGTGTGGCGTTTTCCGGCCGCTGGCGGCCTGGAAGCAGGCGGCAGGCCGGGCATGCCCGATTCTATCCCCATCAAATTCCGCCTCCCGGATTTAACGGGAATTCCCTGATTCTCCCTCCCGGACCCACTGGTACTATGCGCCGCACTTCAGCCTTCGGCTGAACGATAAACATGCGCCACGCGGCGCGGAGACACCATGAAAGCACTCAAACTGGCTGCGGCAGGAACCGCCTTGTTCATTTCGTCCTGGACCGCCCACGCCGGCGCGACCTTCGAGGCGGTCAAGAGCAAGGGCTTTGTCCATTGCGGCGTATCCACGGGCGTCGCGGGCTTTTCCGTGAACGACAGCAAGGGCGGCTGGATCGGCCTTGACGTCGACCTGTGCCGCGCGCTGGCCATCGCCCTGTTCGGCGACGCGTCCAAGGCCAAGATCCAGGCGATCAGCGCGGTCCAGCGCTTTACCGCCCTGCAATCCGGCGAAGTCGACGTCCTGACCCGCAACACCACGCTCACCCTGACCCGCGACACGACGCTGGGCCTGATTGGCGTGGGCGTGAACTACTACGACAGCCAGGGCATCATGGTGAACAAGTCCCTGGGCGTGAAGAGCGCCAAGGAACTGGAAGGCGCCACCGTCTGCGTGCAGCCCGGCACCACCACCGAGCTGAACCTCGCGGACTGGTTCCGCTCGCAGAACGTCAACTTCAAGCCGGTCGTCGTGGAGCGCCTGGACGAGATCATCCGCGCCTTCGCCGTGGGCCGCTGCGACGCCTTCACGGGCGACAAGTCGCAATTGGCCGCCGCGCGCAGCAACCTGGAGAACCCGGAAAAGTACGACATCCTGCCGGAGAACTTCTCCAAGGAACCGCTGGGCCCGATGGTTCGCCAGGGCGACGAGCAATGGTTCAACCTGGTCCGCTGGACGATGAACGCCATGCTGGAAGCCGAGGAATACGGCGTCACGTCCAAGAACGTGGACGAGATGCTGAAAAGCACCAACCCGAACATCCAGCGTCTCTTGGGCGTGACGCCGGGCATGGGCAAGAACCTGGGCGTCGATGACAAGTGGGCCTACAACATCATCAAGACCGTCGGCAATTATGGCGAGAGCTTCGAGAAGAACCTGGGCCCGAACAGCCCGCTGAAACTCGAGCGCGGGCTGAATGCGTCGTATCGAAACGGCGGGCTGATGTACGGCTGGCCGGTGCGCTGATAATCGGGCCGCAAGGCCCAAAACGACTCCCCTAGGGTAAGCCGCAATTTGCGTGCTCTCGCGTGGCCCGTACCGTACGAGAAATATGTTTATCGTACAAAGTCCGGATCACATTTTTGGAGCAGCACGTGAAGCAGTAGGTCTATAACCCAAGGGGAAGTCGTCATGAAACGTCGCAGTGCGTTGAAGCTGATGGGGGCCGCCGCCGGCCTGCACCTTACCGGCGCAAGCTGGGCACAGAGCGGGCCGTATCCGTCCCGCGTCATCAAGATCATCGTCTCTTCCACACCAGGCAGCGCCACCGACCTTGCAGGACGGCTGGTGGGCGACCTGCTCTACGCCAAGTACGGCCAGAGCGTGGTGAT
>JAEYVD010000128.1 GCA_023432075.1 Pseudomonadota bacterium
CGTGCGCGCCGGCCTCGACCGCGCGCCAGTCATTGCCCGTGGCCACGATCACCGGGTCGATGCCGTTCATGATGCCCTTGTTGTGCGTGGCGGCGCGGTACGGGTCGATGGCGGCGAACGTGTAGGCGTCCAGGACGCCTTCAATGATGTCGGCCCCGCTGCGTTCCTTGGTGTCCAGCGTCTGCGGAGTCAGGCGCACGCGGGCGCGGGCCAGGCGCAGGTCCGCCAGGTTGGACAGGATGCGCAGCCGCACCGACCCGCCGGCAATCTCCTCGATCAGCGGCGCCACGGCTTCGGCCATGGTGTTGACGGTGTTGGCGCCCATCGCGTCGCGCACGTCGACGATCAGATGCATCACGATCATCGGACCGCGCGGCGTGTCCGGGAAGACGTGCACCTCGATGTCCTGGCAGCCGCCGCCCAGTTCGATCAGCACCTTGTCGCGGCTGTTGGCCAGCGTCATGATCCGCTCGCGTTCGCGCAACAGGGCCAGGCGCGCGCCATGCGGATCGGTCAGTCCCAGGACCTGGACTTGGGCACGCATGAGGGGCCGCGTGCTGGATGTCTCGAAGCCGCCGCCTTCGCGCGCCAGCTTGGCCATGAACGAGGCGGCCGCCACCACGGATGGTTCTTCCACTGCCATGGGCACCAGCACGTCGCGGCCGTTGACCTGGAAGTTGCCCGCCACCCCCAGCGGCAACTCGAATGTGCCCAGCACGTTTTCGATCATGCCATCGGCGCGGGCAAGGCTCAGGGCGCCGGGCTCGGCGAGCAGATGGCGCTCCTCGGCCGTGAGCGAGGCGGCGTCGGCAATGGCAGCGAGGCGTTGGGCGGGCGTAAGGGCCCGGAAGTTGGGCAGGCGTGAATCGGCCACGATGGCGTGTCTCCGTATAAGAATCGAGTGGCCTGATTCTAGGTAAACTGTACCGCTATTCAGAGGTACAGATTGGGCAAACAGTACCATTGCACTGCACCAATTCCAGTAACGACATCACGGGGATCCCAACGTGGCAGACGCCCATCCGTCCGGCAGGCCGCAGCGCCCGGCGCCCATTGCCGAGAGCCTGGCCAACCTGATCGGCCAGCAGATTGCCGACGGCGTCTATCGCGCCGGCGACAAGCTGCCGTCGTTGCGCGAGCTGGCGCAATTGCACCGCTATGCCAAGAACACGGTCGTCGTGGCGTTTGAAATGCTGGTGGCGCGCGGGTTGGTCGAGCCACGGCGCGGTTCAGGCTTTTACGTCCTGGAGGTCGACCACGCGCGCGCCGCTACGGACGAGGAACCGGGGCAACTGAGCCGGGCAATGGATATCGTGTGGCTCATGCGCGAGCAGCTCAAGACGCAGCCCGACGCCGTCGCCGTGGGCGATGGGTTTCCGCCAGTGGAGTGGCTGGCGGACATGCGCATGGACCGCTATCACCAGAAGGTGGTGCGCACGGGACTCGGCGCGCTGTTTCGCTATGGCAGCCGTTTCGGCTACGCGCCGCTGCGCGAAAGCCTGGTCCGCAAACTGGGCGATGTGGGCATCAACGCCGCGCCATCGCAACTGGTGCTTACGCATGGCGCCAACGAGGCCATGGACCTGGTGATCCGGTACTTTCTGCCCCCGGGGTCGACGGCGCTGGTGGACAACCCGGGCTACTACCCGCTCTTTGGCAAGCTGAAGCTGGCCGGGGTGCGGATGGTGGGCGTGCCGCGCCTGCCCGACGGGCCGGACGTGGTGGCGCTGGAATCGTTGCTGCAGCGCGAAAAGCCGCGGCTGTTCTTCACGCAGTCGATCGCGCATAACCCGACCGGCTCGGACATGTCGCCGGCCAAGGCCTACAAGATCCTGCAACTGGCAGAGCGCTACAACCTGATGGTGGTCGAGAACGATCCGCTGGCGGACTTCAAGCCCACGTCCTCAATCCGGCTGTCGGCGTTGGATCAGCTAGAGCGCACGCTGTACATCGGCAGCTTCTCCAAGTCGTTCTCGGCGGCGCTGCGCGTGGGATTCATTGCCTGCAATGCGGCATTGGCCAGCGATCTGGCCGACTTGAAGGCGCTGGTGCATGTCAGCAGTTCGGAATACTGCGAGCGCATGGTGGACGTGATGCTGCGCGAGGGCCATTACGAGCGGCATCTGGTGCGCCTGCGGCAACGGCTTGAGGCCGCGACCGGGCAGGCTTTGCAGGTGCTGGACGCGCTGGGCGCGCACGTGTTTACGCGGCCGACCAGCTCGTTATATCTGTGGACGGCGTTTCCGGGCGTGCCGGACTCGCTGACGCTGGCCGAGGCGCTGATGCCCGAAAAGGTCATCATGGCGCCGGGCCGCGTGTTCAGCGTGGATCCCAAGGCGGTGTCGCCTTGGTCCCGCTGCAATGTGGGCGCCGTGGTGTCGCCAAGGTTTTACACCACCCTGGCCGCGCACCTGTCTCAGCGATAGGCAAATTCCTCGAAGGTTTGCCGCAGCTCGGCCTGCGCCTGGTTGCTGAGCGCGCGGGCAACCGGAGCGCCAGGCGCGGCACGTGCCGCCTGCACCGCAAACTGTCGCACGCCGCGGCGCGAGAGCTCGCGCGCCAGCGCCATCAGGCGCGTTTCGTCCAGCCAGTCCGGATGCCAGGTGATGCGGCATTCGAAGTCCGTGCCGGCCGATAGCAACTGCGTCAGGCACGCGAGCGCCGGGCGCTGCGAGTCGCGACGGCCCGTGATGTCGTCATACCCCTTGGCATCCGCCTTGATATCCATGCCCACCCAGTCCAGATGACGCAGCACGTCGGCCAGCCGCAACGGATAGATGCCTGCGGTGTGCAGACCCACGCGGTAGCCCATGCGCTTGATGTCGCGGATCATGGCGGGCAGGCGCGGTTCGCTCAAGGGCTCGCCGCCGGAGAACACGACCGCATCCAGGAGGCCCTTGCGGGTTTCGAGGAAGGCGCGGACTTCGCGCCAGTCATAGCGGGCGGCGCGCGTCTGCAGCTCGGTGTTGTGGCAATAGTGGCACCGCCACGGACAACCCGAGATGAAGACGACCGCCGCCAGCTGGCCCGGCCAGTCCACGGTGGAAAAAGGCACCAGCCCCCCGA
>JAEYVD010000146.1 GCA_023432075.1 Pseudomonadota bacterium
TCTTCGAGTATGATGCGCGCCGCTTTTCCGAATCCTGTTCTTCAGGATTCACCCGGTCGGGGCGTGGCGCAGCCTGGTAGCGCACTTGCATGGGGTGCAAGGGGTCGCGAGTTCGAATCCCGCCGTCCCGACCAGTAGTTCCAAGGCCGTTAGTGAGAAATCACTAACGGCCTTTCTCATTGGTCTTGCGATCACGTCGGCTATCTGCCTCTACGGTGTCACGATGTTGAACCAGAACTCGAAGTTGTCCAGGGACGCAAACATGTCCGTGATTTTCTGCTGATCGCCGCTGACTTTTACGTCACCCTTGGCCAGCGCGTCCTTGAGCGTCATCTCCTTTAGCATCATCCTGTTGAGCGTTTCCCGGCTGAGCGACATGCTGGCCGTGGGCTCCTTGGCCTGCTTGCCTTCGGTGTGATTGAGCACGCTGTTCACCATCTCGAGCGTGTATTTCTGGTCGGTGTCGGTGAAGTCTAGGTTCAGCACCACGTGCTTGCCTGCGGATTTCTCGCGATTCAGCCGAACCGCGAAATAATCGAACAGCATGTCCAGCGTCATCGCGCGTACGGTGTCCGGGCTGGCGGTGTCGGGGACGGGCAGTTTCTGCACGCCTTCACGCAGTTCCTTTGCGCCCGTCAGGTAGAAATTGCGCCACGGGCCGCTTTCGGCCTGGTAGCCCATCTGCTCCAGGGCGTCGGCCTGCAGGTTCTTTGCTTCCTGGTTGTCGGGTTCGGCAAAGACTGCGTAATTCACCACCTCGGCCACCCAGCGGTAATCTCCCTTCTTGTAGTAATCGCGCGCTTTGGAAAGAATGGCAGGCACGCCGCCCATCATGTCGACGTAGCGCTTGGAGGCCTCCTGGATGGGTAATGTGTGCAGGGTGGCGGGGTTGCCATTGAACCAGCCCAGATACAGCACGTAGGTGGCGCGCACGTCGTGATTTACCGAGCCGTAATAGCCGCGATTGGAGAACCTCGTGGCGATCGCCTCCGGCAGCTTGACCTGTTCGGCGATCTCCTCCTTGTTGTATCCCATGTTGGCCAGGCGCAGCGTCTCGTCGTTGATGTAGCGGTACATATCCCGCTGCATGCCCAACTGCTCCTGGACTTCCTTCTTGCCCCACACCGGCCAGTGGTGCATGGCATACATGACTTCGACATCGTCGCCCCACAGCGCCAACGCCTCGTTCAAGTATTTTGACCATGCAAGCGGGTCGCGGATCTTGGCGCCGCGAAGCGAATAGGTGTTGTGCAGCGTATGGGTGGAGTCCTCGGCGGTGTTCAGCGCCTTTTTCTCTTTGATGTAGTACAGCATTTCGGCGGGCGCTTCGCTACCGGGCGCGTACAGGAATTCATACGTGAGCCCATCGATCGTGCGCGTCTCCCCCGTCTTCTCGATGATGTCCGTGGGCGGGATCAGGGTCACCGTGCCGGCTGAGGTCGTCGTGCCCAGCCCCGCGCCCACTTGTCCCGTCGCGCTGGGCGGCAGGAGGTTGCCGTACATGTAGCTTGCGCGTCGGCTCATGGCGGTGCCGGCCATGACGTTTTCCGCGACGGCATGTTCCAGAAACCCAAGCGGCGCGTAGATCTTGACGGTCCCGGCCTTCACGTCCACTTCATCCACCACCCCTCGCACGCCGCCGTAGTGATCGACGTGGCTGTGCGTGTAGATCACCGCGACCACGGGCTTCTTTGGACGATGCTGGAAATAGAGATCCAACGCAGCTTTCGCGGTTTCGGTGGAGATGAGCGGATCCATGATCGTGAGGCCGTCCTTGCCCTCGACGATGGTCATGTTGGACAGGTCGTAATTGCGAACCTGGTAAATCCCGTCCATCACCTTGAACAGACCCGAAATATTCAGCAGTTGCGACTGCCGCCACAGGCTGGGATTGACGGTGTCGGGCGCAGGCGCACCTTCCTTGATGAAGTCATACTTGGTCGGATCCCAGACCAGGTTGCCTTGTTCACCCTTGATCATCCCGGAAGGAAGGGGGGCGATGAATCCCTTGTGCGCCAGTTCGAAGGAGGTCTTGTCGGAAAAGGGCAACTCCTGCAGGAGCGCGGCGTTGGCGTCCTTGGTGGCCTGTTCCGCGGGCTTGGGCGCTGATGCGGCCCACGCCGGGGGGGCGAATGCCAGTACGACGGCCGTGGCGATCGTGCTGATCCTTAAAGGCTGGCTGCGTGCTACTCGTGCGGAACATCTCCGTGCTGCTAAAGACGGGGAAAGGATGTTCATACTGGAAGTGAGCTTCATAACGACTTCTCTCCATGTATCGAGGCAGATTCACGCCGGCGGCGCGCCGGAAGAAACGGACGGCAGGTGTCGAGTCGTGCGGGTGTCCTGAAGGAGGGGGAGGCGGCCTTGCCCGGAAAATGGGTGGGCGAGGGAATTTCATGACCGAAATCGCGTGCGGTGCAGCGGTTTACAGCTTTGTGGTGCAGGCGCAACGCGCGCCAGCAGGATGCGGGAGGCGCCTTTTTTTTTCGCGCCAATTGCGTGATATTCGAACGAATCCGACCATATGGCAAGGTGCCAAATCATGTTGGCCATGGAGAACGAGCATGTTCAACATACGCGCATTTGGGTTGCGATACGCTCCCTGGCCGCTGCGGAGCGGGAGCGTGCCGGGGTGCCTTGTGATAGGGCTCGCGTGTCTGGCGGGTGCCGAGGCCTCGGCCCAATCAACCCTTCGGTTGAGTCACGATGATCTACAGAAGCGTGCCAATGGGGTATTGGCGCTTATGTCTTTTTCCATCGTGCCGGACATTACGACAAGTTCATTGTCGATTGGCAGCGCCGGAGCTTCCACCACGGGCTCAACCGAGTTTTTCATGACGCAGTTGGGCGGGGGCGACACCCTCTCCGATTCCGTCCCTATCTACCTTGAAGGCGTGCTGGCCGGCAGCCGCTACGATCCCACCTTCATTGCGACCCAAGGCGCGGAGCAACGCCCCATCCCAACCAAGTGGAACAGTGTGTCGGCTACCGGTGGCATCGGTTGGGACTTCAAACTGACCGATGAACTGAAGCTGCGCCCCATCTTCAATTTCGCATTGGGCAACGTCACGAGCGACTTGCGCGCGGCTAGTTGGTACATGGGGCAGCGCACGGGTAGGGATGTCGATTTTCTCGATCGAGGATCATTGAACGCGTACGGGTTGGGCGGGTCGTTGATGTTGGATTACGAACATTACCGCCCGGGCTATGAGGTGGACGTGGAGTTGCGGTATTCCGACATCCGCTTGAAGAGCTTCGACAGCTCGTCTGCGGTGCAGGGCAGCGCGGTGGCCCAGTCCGCTAACCTGTGGGCGCGCTACCGGGCGCCCACGGGTATCACCATGCTGCAGCGCCCGTTGCGATATGTTCTGGAGCTTACGCATTCGGAGTTTCTGGGCGACCAGCGCGGCGCCCTGGGCTTTGACCGATTGACTGCGCTGGGTGCGGGTCTGGAGTTGGACTCTAGCGCCTATAACGTGTTCATCACGCGCACGAGGCTGGTCGGAAGATACGTGTTCGGCAACAATGTGTCGGGCTTTTCGGTCGGGCTGGCGGTGAGCTTTTGAGGGGTGAGCTCGGCATGCACCCGGCGCAGTGGCGTTCGCAGGGGCATGCTTGAAATCTCGGCACACGCGTGCGTCCCGCTACAGCAAAAGCAACGCGCCCGCCGCAACTGCCGTGGGACCCAGCGCGCCAAGCAGCAGGCCGCCGATGCTGATGGTCTCGTCTGAAAAGCCGCGCTTTAGCAGCGCCACGCCTGCAGGGTTGGGGGCGTTTGCGATGACCGTCAAGCCGCCTCCGGCGACGGCGCCCGCCACCAGCATGTATTTCGATTCGTCGGAGATGCCTTCGATCAGCGAGCCCAGATAGGTCAGTGCGGCGTTGTCGGTGATCGCGGTGAGGGCCAGAGATCCGAAGAACAATGCGATGGGTTCCAGGCTGGAGACGATGGGTTGCAGCCACCATGCCTGCATGCCGCCCAGGATGACAAGGCCGGCCAGGAAGAAACCGACGAGCAGAGCCTCTTTGAGGATCAGCGGATTTTGATGCCGTTCATAGGCTTGCGTGAATCCCAGGAACATCAGGAACAGGCCGAGAAACGCGACGGGATGGTGCGCCAGGGCAACGACCGCAGCCAGCACGACCAGGTGAACGATGACCACGGCGATCGGCACGGGCGGGCGCTCGGACCGGGTCATGCTTTCGGCCGGCAGTTGGAGCAAATACTTGCGCATCATGAACGTGGCCACGGTTGCGTTCACGATCACGGCAATGGCGGCTTTCCAGCCGAAGGTGGCCAGCATGAAGGCCGAGTCCCAATTCCACGTGGCCGCGACCATCAGAACGGGGGGCGCCGCGTAGGCGGTCAGGGTTCCCCCGATCGAGATGTTGACGAACAGCACGCCAAGCGCGAAGTACTTGGGGACGGCCGGAACCGAGGGCCGGAACAGTTGCGGCGCAAGCATCAGGGCCGCAATCGTCATGGCGGCGGGCTCAGTAATCAGCGATCCCATCAGCGGGACCGCGGCAAGGCCCAGCCACGCCGTCGCGACGGAGGTATGGAAAGGCAGATTCCTTGCGATCACGTTCACCGCGACCATGACCGTTTGCAGGACGGGGCGCGAGGCGGCCACGACCATGACCACGAACACGAAGAGCGGCTCGGTGTAGTTGCGCGACTCGGCATAGGCGAGCGCTTGGTCACCGCCGGCAGCCATCGCCATGACGATCAGAAGGACAAATGCCCAAAAACCGAAGACGATCTCGACCTCGCCCAGCAGGTGAAACAAGCCGGCGTGGCGAGGGTAGCGGTGCGATAGCCGCTCGAACTGTTTGACCGTGAAGGTGTGAATCAGCGCCAATGCAAAGATGATGGCGGCGGCGATGTCGAGGGCATGGGGGATGCTGGGCTGCATGGACGCGCGGGCTCCTGCGTGGCGGCCCGACCAGCGCGTTGACCTGCCAGCGCGAAGGAATACGCCTGACACCCAGCCCGGTAGTGTATCCCGATCACGGATTTCGGCCTAGCCCGTCACGGTGACTGCCGCGGCGCATGATCGCGACGATTGGTGTATTTGCAGCGTCGCGAGGAGGATTCAGACTGATCCTATCGACAGACCTTCCGTATTTCTTGATATTGGTGAGGTTATTCATCGAGGGGGCGAACGAATGGTCCAACGGTCAATCGCATGCATGTTGCTTGGGGCTGCGGTGTTCGGAATTCACACTGAGGCGCTGGCTTTTCCGCGTCCGTTCAGGAGATAGCCATGCACTGCAAAGGGTTGGCCGGGCGGCTGTTCAGTCACAACTTCCGGCCGGTTTTCGATACCGCGGCGGTCGATACCGCGCAGCAGAAGGGGCAAGCACTGGCAGCGGAGTTCTCTCAGGATGCGAGCACCTTCGTGCGCACCCTCTCGTTGATGGGCGATCGTTTCTACAACGGTCACGTGTGCGCGCGCTGCGGATACAAGATCATCAAGGAGCTTTAAGGCGCTTGCCCGCACAGGCGCAAGTGCCCGGAACTGCGCGGCGCAATCGAGAGGCGGAAGGTGCCGCAGCGGCAAGAGGGAGGGAGTGTGCGGAGCCGCCCTCTGCTTGATCGAATGACAATCACGCCGCTGCGGCATCCGGGATTCAGCAAACCGCGTTCCCGGCAGCGGCGAGCATGGCGTCAGTCGAGCGATTGTTGCACTATCCGGCGGCGTCGAAGCTCGGCAAGGCGGGCTTCGTTTTCCTGGTGCCAACCAGCCTGCCATGATGCCAATCTGGCGCGCCATCCCGGAAGCGATTCGCCTGTATGGCTTGGCATGTTGGATTCTTTCATGAGGGGACAAGCGGAAAGCGGCACACCATATCTGGCGGCTTCCTGGCCGGCTCTGTGGACGGGGTCATCCATTTCGCGACTCCTCAAGGGAACGGTCCTAAGCCAAAAGATGAGCGCGATCGCTATCCTTGTCCAGAAAAGTTACGTGAAGAAATAGCGGGATGGATCAGCCGCGCCTGCAATCCGTTGACATGCGCCCCGTAGCCGGGCGCATGTCAACGCGTCAATTGCACAGCCGCGCCATCGCACGCGGCACGTAGCGGAATCGGCCGCCAGGGGGCGCTTGGCCCCCGCCCGTGGCCTCCATCCATCCGGCTTCCCAGGCTTGGACCTTGCCGCTCCATTCGGAGATCGATTCGCCGGTATGGCCCGGCATGGCGGCGGCCCGATAGTACGGGCAATCCCACAACGTCAAACCGTCTCGGGCAGCTTGGGCGCCCAGCTTTTGGATGTCTTCGCGTTGCATGGCAACCTCCTCCAAAAGTAGTTGTTCGGGACGCAAAGTATTCCGCAGCGACCTGTGATTTTCAATAGTGATGGCGCACCATCCGGGGCGGTGCCGCCGTCATGTCCGCCGTGCAAACACGAGCGCCGGATGCCGGCGTCGCCGCAGACTTCCATGCGCGACGACGCGTCTTTCCAGGCAGTCGAACCGCGTCTGTTATGCGTGCAATTTCGCGGCTCTGTGCCTGTTCAGGGTTGCGCCACGGCACGCACAATCTGGGCTTGCCGCCCGCGTCGGGCGGATCTTGAGGATGTTGGGATGCGCTACCGCTACGTTACGGCCGATGTGTTCACTGGCCATGCTTACCTGGGCAATCCGCTGGCTGTCGTGCTGGACGCGCAGGGTCTGGACGCCCGCCAGATGCAGCGGATCGCACGCGAGTTCAATTATTCGGAAACCAGCTTTGTGATGCCGCCGCAAGACCGTGACCATACGGCGCGCGTGCGCATCTTCACGCCAGACCGCGAGGTGCCGTTTGCCGGGCATCCGAACGTCGGCACTGCGGTCGTGCTGGCGCGCGAGCAGATCGCGGCGGGGTTGCCCGCGCCGCAGGCGTTCGTGTTCGAAGAGGAAGCCGGCCTGGTGCACATAGCGTTGACCTACGAAGAGCACGGGCTGCAGGGCGCGGCGCTGCGGGCGCCGCAGCCCCTGTCGCGCGGCCGCGAGGCCCCATTGGACGCGGTTGCACGCGCGCTGCGTCTGGATCCCGCGGACATTCTGGTGTCGACGCATGCGCCCATGGTGGCGTCGGTAGGTTTGCCGTTTTTGGTGGTGCAGGTTGCCAGCCGCGACGCGTTGCGCCGCGCGTCGCCCGATGCGTCGGGCTACGCAGCCTTGATGCCGACATTGGGCGCGAAGTCCATCTATGTCTACACCACCGACACGGCAGGCGAAGCGATGGATGCGCCCACCGACATCCAGGCGCGGATGCTCACGGGCCGCATGACCGAAGACCCCGCCACGGGCAGCGCGACGGCGGCCGTCACGGCGCTGCGCGCCTCGCTCGCGGGCAAGGGTGTCCTGCGGCTGCGTGTGGGGCAGGGCGTGGATATGGGACGTGCAAGCCTGTTGCTGGCGCACGCGGAGCCGCGGGACGATGGTGTGTGGGCCAACGTGGCCGGGCAGGCCGTGGTGGTGATGGAGGGCACGCTGCCCGCGCCCGCCAGCGATTGACAAGGCAATTCGCGATTTGCGGGCGGCAGCGCGCCTCGTGTAAGCTGCAGCGCATGAACGCACCGCACATCGCTGCCGCATCGCGCGCAGATTTCCGACGAATCACTCGACGTCTCCGTTGAGTGGCTAGCCGTGTTCGGGCGCCGGTTGTCCGGCGCTTACCCCAGAAGGCCACGATACCCTCGTGGCCTTTTTTGTTTGCATTCAATTGCCGTCCGGGGCGTATCGCAAGGCCTTCGTTCTTTCATCACAAGGAATGAAGCATGTCTCATCAAGCCCTCGCTATCCGGCCGTTTCAGGCGTCCGACGAAACCGCGCTGATCGCATTGTGGCAAGCCTGCGGGCTGACGCGGCCGTGGAACGATCCGCGCAAGGACATCGCGCGCAAGATGACGGTGCAGTCCAATCTATTTTTGGTGGGGGAACTGGACGGCGCTATTGTCGCGACGTTGATGGGCGGCTACGACGGTCACCGCGGCTGGATCAACTATCTGGCCGTCTCACCCCTGCATCGGCGGCGCCATTTCGCCACGGCGCTGATGCGGACGGTTGAGCGCAAGCTGCTTGAGATGGGTTGCCCGAAGATCAATCTGCTGATCCGTTCGGAGAACGTCGCGGTGAAGCGCTTCTACGACAGCCTTGGCTTTCAGGAGGACGCGGTGATCAGCATGGGCAAGCGCCTGATTCCGGATCTTTGAGGATTCGGCGGGCATCAGGCGCAAGGCGCTTGATGCCCGGCATGCGCGGCGAGCCGGGCGCATGCGGGCGGCGCCCGCGTCGCTTGGTCACGCGATGTCAGGCGTCAGATCGCCTGCGTCAGATACACGGCTTCGCGGCCCACGATGGGCATGCGCGTGGGCATGAAGATCGTGCAGGCATCGCACGGGGAGCGGATTTCTTCCGTGCCATTCATGGCAATCAGTTCGCCCTTGTCGAAGGTCTCAAAGCCAATCACCGGACGCGTGAAGGTGAAGTCCTCGGACTTCACCATGTGGACCTCCAGCAGGCGATAGCGCTGCGGGGTGGGCGGGGCCGGGGTGCCGGCCGGCGTGTCGATGAGGCCCAGATGCGCGAGAAAGCGCAAGGTCACGTCGGTGGCGAGTTCGGCCGCGGAACGCGAAAAATGCTGGCCGCATTCGACAACGAGCGCACCGCCGCTGTCCGACAGCGGATCGCCATGATGGCCGTAGCCCATGACCCCAGTGCCCGGAAACTTGTCTTGCGGCATGACCAGGTGCACTTGCGGCGAGCCGACTGCAGCGGCCAGCGCGGTGTTGCGGTCCATCTCGTTGTAGACCCAGAAGGGTTGCACGGGCGCGCGCGTGGAATGGATGTCCAGCACGAAGTCGGCGGCGTCCAGGACAGGGCGCATCTCGCGGGCGCGGCGCAGTTCCGGGCTGTCTTCCGCGCCGTCCAGCATCGCGGCCGACCAGATGCGGTTCAGGTTGTGCACGAGCTGGCGGTTGTCGTAAGGTCTGTCGATGTCGAAAGCCTCGTAGGCCTCGACGTGCGCAAAGCTGACCGTCAAGGTGCCGATCTTCGGGCGCACGCCGGTGTCCAGCAGATGGGTGGCGGCCACCATGCCACAGATCTCGTTGCCGTGCGTGATGGCGTTGATGAGCACGTGCGGTCCGGGCTTGCCGGAGTCGAAGCGATGAACGTAGGGGATGCCGGTGTTGCCTTCGCGATAGGCGGACAGGTCTCGCGGCAAGACTTCCAGCGGAGCAGTATCAGGTTCGAAGACGGGTTTGTTCATGGGGTCGATGGCAGGTTTGAATGTGAGCCGGTGGGGGCAATCAGTTACGCGCAGCGCATTGGCCTGACATTATGCGCCGGTTCGCCAATTCGGCGATGAGGGCAAAAAAGCGGGTTTTTAGCGCTGATTTTTTCAACTTCAAGATGCCTTCGCACTAGGCGAATTAGTACTGTTTTACCCCTTAAAAACTCTGCTTTCCAAGCCTTTTTGTTTGGTGCATATTGCGGCCCGTTAGTCGGAATTCAGAGGTGCAGCATGAGCGGGTGGCCAGAGCGTCATATCAACGGTTTTCAAGTGCAGTGTGAAGTGGTGGACTTGGAAACTGGGGTTTTGGCCATCGAAATCATGGTCCGCCGGCAGGGCAAC
This sequence comes from Pseudomonadota bacterium, assembly GCA_023432075.1. GTDB lineage: Bacteria > Pseudomonadota > Gammaproteobacteria > Burkholderiales > Burkholderiaceae_B > Achromobacter. The sequence goes on from JAEYVD010000146.1 coordinate 9,625, forward strand.
GAGGCCGCCGCGCAGCGGTGGTCGCTGCCCCGTTTCGTCACCTTCAACGATCCTGCCGCCGCGCGGCGTCATGCCGAGCTGGTGCTCTCGGGCATCCGGACCGTTGACGAGTTCACCGGCGAACCCCGATACGGAATTCTCTAGCGCTCGCTAGTGTTTTGTTTCGTTTATCACATTCATGTGTCTTGTCGGACGTGGAATGCCCGGTACAGTTGTTCATGCATGACAACAAAAGGAGAGTTCCATGTTTGACGCTTATCCCGTTCTGCGCCGCACCGGCATGGCGATTGCAATCGGCGCCGCCGGCGTTCTGTTTGCAGGCTGTACCACGACCACGCCTTCCAAGTCTCCGGCCGCTTCGACGGCAGAGCAGCGGCAATCGATGAACAGCGCGGCCAATGCCACGCTCGCCAAGCTGTATGAAGCCGCTCCCCAGTCCAAGGACCTGGTTGCGCGCGCCAAGGGCGTGCTGGTGTTCCCCGACGTGCTGAGCGGCAGCTTCATCGTCGGCGCCGAGCATGGCAAGGGCGTGCTGCGCGTGAACGGCGCGAATGCCGGCTACTACAGCACGACGGCGGGCTCGATCGGCTTCCAGGCCGGCGCGCAATCGAAGGCGATGATCCTGCTCTTCATGACGGATGACGCCTTGAACAAGTTCCGCAACAGCAGCGGCTGGACCGTCGGCGCGGACGCCACGGTGGCGGTGGTCAATATCGGCGCCAATGGCCGCATCGA
>JAEYVD010000791.1 GCA_023432075.1 Pseudomonadota bacterium
TGGGCCAGGCGCTGGCGGGCTACGGCATCATCTACAACACCCGGTACATCGCGGCGCACAAGATTCCGGCTCCGGTGGAATGGAAGGATCTGCTGTCGCCCAAGTGGTTCGGCCACGTGGGCATCACCTCGCCGTCGCGCTCGGGCACGATGCACCTGACGGTGGAGACCATCCTGCAGGGCGAAGGCTGGGATGACGGCTGGAGCACGCTGCTTCGCATGTCGGGCAACAGCAGCGCCGTGACCGAGCGCTCGTTCGGCGTGCCGGACGGCGTGAACAACGGCCAGTTCGGCGCAGGCCCGGTCATCGACTTCTTCGGACTGTCGAGCAAGTATTCCAAGTTCCCGGTCGAGTTCGTCTATCCCTCCGAGACGGCCATCGTCCCGGCCAACATCGCGCTGATCGAGGGCGCAAAGAATACCGAGGAAGGCAAGAAGTTCATCGCCTTCACGCTGAGCCAGGCAGGCCAGGAGCTGCTGCTGGAGCCGAAGATCTCGCGGTTGCCGGTGCTGCCCTACTCCGCGCTGGCCGGAAAGATTCCGCCGGGCTATCCCGATCCGGCGGAAATCGCCAAGCGCAGCAAGGTGCATTTCGATGCGGACCTGTCGCAGACGCGCTACTACGTCGTGCAATCGCTGTACGACCAGACCGTGACGTTCCGGCTGAAAGAGCTGCAAGCGGCCACCAAGGCCATCTACGACGCTGAAGCCAAGCTGGGCGACAAAGCCAAGAGCGGCAAGGCGGCGGAACTGCTGGACCAGGCGCGCAAGCTGGCATGGGCGCCGTTGGTGGACAGCAAGAAGGCGGCCGATCCTGCCTTCCTGGCGATCTTCGCGGGCAACAAGAAGGACGCGGCCGTCAATCAGCAGATCACGCAGCTCGAGGGCGAGTGGAACGGCCGCGCACGCGCCAACTACGAAGAAGCCGTCAAGCTGGCGCGGCAAGCCGCCGCGCTCTGATACGCAGGACGCACTGAACGCGGCGAGCGGGCCTGACCTGCCCGCCGCGGGCAGCGCTTGTCTTCTGGCAACGATTTTCGGGAATCTCGATGAATCATTCGGGCCATTTGCGCCTGCCCCCCGGCCCCGTCCTGGCGGCGCTGCTGGTGTTGGGCTTTCTGCTGCTGTTCCTGATCGTGCCGGTGGGCACGGTCTTTCACAGCGCCTTCGTCAACGCCGACGGCAGCTTCACGACCGGCCACTTTGGCGCCTTCTTCAACCAGCCGTTGATGCGGGAGGCGTTCTTCAACAGCCTGTACGTGGCGGGCTGGTCGGCGCTGCTTGCCTCGCTGATCGCGGTGCCGCTGGCGTACTTCACAGTGCGCTTCGATTTCCGGGGCGCCCTGCTGATCCAGACGCTGGGCGTGCTGCCGCTTATCATGCCGCCCTTCGTGGGCGCGGTGGCCATGCAGCTGATCTTCGGCCGCTCGGGCAGCGTGAACCTGCTGCTGAACGACTGGTTCGGCTTCACGATCCCGTTCATGGAGGGGCTGAACGGCGTGATCTTCGTGGAGGCCATCCATTATTTCCCCTTCATCCTGATGAACCTGGTCGTGGCGTTGCGCAACATCGACGGGGCCATGGAGGAAGCGGCCTTCAACCTGGGCTCGCGGGGCTTCCGGCTGTTTCGCCGCGTGATCTTTCCGCTTGCCCTGCCCGGCTACGTGGCCGGCGCGTCGCTGGTGTTCGTGAAGGTGTTCGACGACCTGGGCACGCCGCTGGTGCTGGGCACCACCAACATGCTGGCGCCGCAGGCTTATTTGCGCATCACGCAGGTCGGATTGGAGGACCCGCTGGGCTACGTGATCAGCGTCATCATGGTGGGCTTCTCGATTTTGGCGCTGTGGCTGTCGGCGCGGGTGCTCAAGGGGCGCGACTACTCCACGCTGCAGAAGGGCGGCAATTCGATCCAGAAGCGCAAGCTGGGGCCGGTGGAAAGCGTGCTGGCCTATGGCTGGATCGTGCTGGTGCTGCTGCTGGTGCTGTCGCCGCACATCGGCGTGCTGCTGCTGTCGCTGGCCAGCGTCTGGAGCTACGCGCCGCTGCCGGACGGGTATACGCTGGCGCACTACTCTGCCGTGTTCTCCGAATCGCAGGGCATGATCGCCAACACGTTGCTGTACTGCGGGCTGGCTGCCGGCATCGACGTGATCCTGGGCACCGCGATCGCGTACCTGATGCTGCGCACCCGGCTGCCTGCGCGCCAATGGCTGGACTTCCTCGCTTCCGCGGCGCTGGCGATTCCGGGCATCGTGCTGGCCATTGGCTTTCTGCGCACGTTCCGCGGCATCGAGCTGCCGGGCACGGGCACGATGCTGACCTCGTCGTGGATCATCATCATGCTGGCGTATTCCGTGCGCCGGTTGCCGTACGCGCTGCGCTCGTGCGTGGCGGCGCTGCAGCAGATCCACGTGTCGCTTGAAGAAGCGGCCCAGTCCCTGGGCGCCACCCGCATGAGCACGATCCGCCGCGTGGTGGTGCCGCTGATGGCGGGCGGCATGCTGGCGGGCTTTGTGACCAGCTTCGTCACCGCGGCCGTGGAACTGTCGGCCACCATCATGCTGGTGACCAAGGACAGCCAGGCGCCCATGAGCTATGGCATCTATCTGTACATGCAAAGCGCGGCGGGCCGGGGCCCGGGCGCCGCGCTGGGCGTCCTGGCGGTGGTCGCCGTGGGCATCGGCACATACATCTCGCACCTGCTGGTGGATCGCGCGTCCAAACGCCAGCAGCCGGCGCGCAATGAAGGGGAATCCGCATGAAGAAAGTCAGCGTCGAATGCCGCAACATTCAGCTTTCCTACGGCAACACCGAAGTGCTAAAGGACGTCAGCATCAGCATCGAGCCGGGCGAATTCTTCGCGTTGCTCGGACCGTCGGGGTCCGGCAAGTCCACGTTGCTGCGGCTGATCGCGGGGTTCAACCGGCACAGTGCGGGCCAACTGCTGGTGGACGGCAAGGACATCAGCGGCACCCCGCCCTGGCACCGCAACATCGGCATGGTGTTCCAGAACTACGCGCTGTGGCCACACATGACGGTGTGGGACAACGTGGCGTTCGGGCTGGTCGAGCGCAAGCTGCCGCGCGCCGAGATCCGCACCAAGGTCGAAGCCGCGCTCGATCTGGTCGGCCTGTCCCAATATGCCAAGCGGCGTC
>JAEYVD010000077.1 GCA_023432075.1 Pseudomonadota bacterium
ATGCCGCGCGTGTTGTGCAAGTGAACGGTCAGCGGCGTGGCCGGCAGGCGGGCGGCGGCCTGTTCGCACAGCGCCCCCACTTGCGTCGGAAACGCCATGCCCGTCGTGTCGCACAGCGTGATGCCGGTAGCGCCCGCATCGACCAGCCGCGCGGCCAGATCCAGCACCACGTCCGCAGGCACGTCGCCATCGAAAGGACAGCCGAAAGCGGTCGACAAGGAAACGTTGCAAGGCGCGCCGGCGTTCGCCGCGGCAGCCAGCACCTGCGACAGCTCGGCAAACGACTGGTCGCGCGTCATGCGCAGGTTGGCGCGGTTGTGCGTTTCGCTGCACGACATGACCAGGTTCATTTCGTCGGTTCCGGCTTCCAGCGCGCGTTCCAGCCCGCGCACGTTGGGCACCAGTGCGGTGTAGATCACGCCGGGACGGCGGCTGATGCGCCGCATGACGTCGACGGCGTCGGCCAGGGCGGGAATGGCCTTGGGCGACGTGAAGCTGGTGACCTCGATGCGTGCGAAGCCGCAATCGGACAGCGCGTCCACGAAGGCGACCTTGTCGTCGGTGGACACCAGGGTCTTTTCGATCTGCAGGCCGTCGCGCGGGCCGACCTCGTTGATCTCGATGCGGGCGGGTCCCTGGTTCATGCAATCACTCCCTTGGCGCGCAGCGCGGCGCGCTGTGCTTCAGTCAGGCCAGCGGACGCCAGCACCGCGTCGGTGTGTTCGCCCAGCGTTGGCGCGCGCTCGCGCACCGCGCCGGGGTTGGACGACAGATACGGGAAGACGGCGGGCATCTCGACCTGCACGCCCGCGGCCGATTCCATCGACGTGATGGCATTGCGGGCGCGGTAGTGCGGGTCCTTGGCAATGTCGGCCACGGAATAGATGCGGCCGGCCGGCACGCCCGCTTCCAGCATCGCGGCCAGCACGTCGTCGATCTGGCGTTGCTGCGTCCACGCACCGATGGCGGCGTCGATCTCGTCCACGCGGCGCGCGCGTCCGTCGTTGTGCGCCAGCGCCGGATCCTGCCCCAGGTCGTCGCGGCCGATGCGTGCCATCAAGCGCGTGTAGATGGCGTCGCCGTTGCCGGCGATGAGCACATAGCCGTCCTGGCAGGGATAGGCATTGGAGGGCGCGATGCCGGGCAGCGACGCGCCGGCAGGCTCGCGGACCGCGCCGAACACCGAATACTCGGGCAGCAGGCTCTCGCTGAGATTGAAAAGGCTTTCATACAGCGCGGTGTCGATCACCTGCCCCACACCGCCGCGGGCATCGCGCTGGTACAGCGCCAGCATCACGCCCAGCGCGCCGTGCAGCCCGGCGATGGTGTCGCCCAGCGACAACCCGGCGCGCACCGGCGCGCGGCCTGGCTCGCCGTTCAGGTAGCGCAGGCCCGCCATGGCCTCGCCAATGGCGGCAAAGCCCGGTTCGCGCGCCTTGGGGCCGGTCTGGCCGTAGCCCGAGATGCGCAGCATGATGAGGCGCGGATTCAGTTCGTGCAGCGCCTCCCACGACAGGCCCCACTTTTCCAGCGTGCCGGGGCGGAAATTCTCGATCAGCACGTCAGCCTCGCGCGCCAGCAGGCGCACGATGTCCTGGCCTTCCTGCTGGCGCAGGTCCACGCAGACCGACTGCTTGTTGCGCGACTGCGCCTCCCACCACACCGACGTGCCCTCGTGCAGAAGGCGCCATTTGCGCAGCGGATCGCCTTGGCCCGGAGGCTCGATCTTGATGACCTGCGCGCCAAAGTCGGCCAGGGTTTTGGCCGCGAAAGGCCCTGCGATGAGTTGTCCCAGTTCCAGCACACGAATGCCGGCAAGAATCTGCCCTGCCATATCGCCTCCCAGGCGCGTCCTACGGTAATGATGGGCGGCAGTGTGCGCGCAAAACGTCAGGATGCGGAATGGACAATCGGGGAAAGGGGCATTCCCGGAACGAGAAACCCCGGGCTAACCCTCAGCCCTCGCCGCGCAGATGGGCCAGCAGCAGCCGCGCGGCCACGGTAAGGGTGTCGGGGTCGCGCACGCCCAGCAGCAGCCAGCGGCGCGCCCATTCGTCGGTCAGCGGAATCAGCCGGATCGGCATGGATCGCGCGTGCGGCTCGGCGGCAATGCGCGGCAGGATGCCCACACCGCGCGTGGCCGCCACCATGCGGCAGATCGCGTCAAAGCTGCGCACCTGGATGCGCAGCCGCATCGCGCGGCCCATGCGGCCGCTTTCCTCGGACAGGCGCGTGGCCAGCGATGTCGCGGGCGGCAGGCCCACGTAGTCGTAGGCCAGCGTGTCCGCGAAGGCGACCTGCGGTTCGGCCGCGAGCGGGTGGCGTTGCGGCACGATCAGCACCAGTTCGTCCAGGCGGTACGGGAAGGTGGCCAGGCCATCTGCCGGCGTGCGATCGGCAAACACGCCGATGTCCGCGCGGTTCTCCAGCACGGCGGTGACGATGTCGATGCTGTTCTGCTCTTCCAGGTCGATCCGCACCGCGGGGTGCTCGTCCATGAACGCGGCCAGGTCCTCGGGCAGGAACTGCGTCAGCGACGAGGTGTTGGCGGCGATCCGCACCTGCCCGCGCACCCCTTGCGCGAAGTCCGACAGCGCGCCGGCCATCTGTTCCACTTCCTGCAGCACGCGCAGCGCGTGCACCAGGCATGCCTGGCCGGCGTCGGTCAGTTCCACGCCGGCGGCATTGCGGTACAGCAGGGGCGACCCCAGCGCCGCTTCCAGGTCGGAGATCCGCTTGCTGGCCGCGCCCACCGCCAGATGCGACTGGCGCGCGCCGGCCGAGATGCTTCCCTGGCGAGCCACGGAGACAAACAGGGCGAGCGTGACGAGGTCGATCCGGGCAACGTTCATGAAAAAGGACTACAGCACAGGGGAACCGGGCTGAAACTATAGCCGCAGGGAAGCGGGACAAATGTGTCCCTATTTTAGTCCTTCTGACCGGCTCCGCGCGGGCAAGCCTGCCACTACAATCCCGCCTATGAATACGAATAGCCCCACGAACACCCCCGCCAGCCCCCCTGCAGACACCGCCGCAGACGCGTCCACCCAGCCCGGCGTGAACCCTGCCGCCGCGCCTGCCGCTGCGCACGCCGCTGCGCACGCCGCCGTCTCCGCAGAAACGCAGGCCGCGCTGGCCAGCGCCGCCTATGCGCCCAACAGCCCCGGCGCCACCCACATCCGCAGCTTCGTGCACCGCCGCGGCCACATCACGCAGGGCCAGCTTGCCGCGCTGGAGCGTCTGATGGGCCAATGGTCCATTCCCTACGCCCCCCGCCGACTGGATCCGGCCGCCGCCTTCGGACGGCAGGCCCCGACGGTGCTGGAGATCGGCTTCGGCATGGGCGAGACCACCGAAAAGATCGCCCTCGCCCGGCCTGGCGACAACTTCCTGGGCGTGGAAGTCTTCAACGCCGGCGTCGGTTCGCTGCTGCGCCGCATCGAAGACTCCAGCATCCAGAACCTGCGCATCATCCAGCATGACGCCGTGGAGGTCGTGCGCGACATGATCGCCCCGGATTCCCTGGCCGGCGTGCACATCTACTTTCCGGACCCCTGGCCCAAGAAGCGCCATCACAAGCGCCGCCTGATCCAGCCCGCGTTCATCTCGCTGCTTGCCAGCCGCATCGCCCCCGGCGGCTACATCCACTGTGCCACCGACTGGGAAGACTACGCGGTGCAAATGCTGGAAGTGCTGAGCGGCGAGCCGCTGTTCAAGAACACCGCGGACGGTTACGCACCGCGCCCCGACTACCGCCCTCTCACCAAATTCGAGACACGCGGCCTGCGCCTGGGCCACGGCGTCTGGGACCTGATCTTCAAGCGAGCCGCCTGATGCTCTATCCGCCGATCGAACCCTACCGTCAAGGCATGCTGGACACCGGAGACGGACACCAGATCTATTGGGAAATGTGCGGCAACCCAAACGGCAAGCCCGCCGTCTTCCTGCATGGCGGGCCCGGCAGCGGCTGCTCGCCCGTGCACCGGCAGTTGTTCGATCCGCAACGCTACAACGTGCTGCTCTTTGATCAGCGCGGCTGCGGCCGGTCGCATCCCCACGCCAGCCTGGACAACAACACCACGTGGCATCTGGTCGCCGACATCGAGCGCCTGCGCGAAGAAGTCATGGGCGCGGA
>JAEYVD010000099.1 GCA_023432075.1 Pseudomonadota bacterium
CGGTGGGTGCTACGGTTTGAGTGGATTCAGTCATCAGGGTTAGGCAAGTACCGGGACCAGTGAAAAAGAACAAAACGAGAGTGCTGCATGCACTGCACTACATAAGCATCGGGGCAACCATGCTGGATTCGATACTTATGTGGGCAGTACCAGGCCCGGATTGCTGTGGATTGATGAATTTTAGCGCAGCCGCCTTACCACACGGTCAAACGGCCCCTTCAAGGACCGGTCAGCCGCGCGTTCGGGGCGCCCGCCGAGGCGAAAAAGATACGGGGACCGTCCACCAGATGGACGGATTGTCAACTGAATCGTGGCCGTCAGCCGGCCAGCCAGCGCAATCCCCAGAGCACGAGCATGCCGACAACGATCACCAATACGGCGCTGCGCGTGCGCAGGAACACCAGGATGGCGACCAGACCGGCGACCAGCTTGTAATCGAAAACGGGGCCGAGTCCCGCTTTCCAGGGCAGCAGGTCCGGAACCACGATAGCGGTGAGCGCGGCGGCGGGCGCGTAGCGCAAGGCGCGCCGCACATTGTCGGACAACGGAATGTAGTCGCCAAACAGCATGAAGCCGGCGCGCGTCAGAACGCTGCACAGCGCGAGCAGCAAAATGGCGGAATAGACGTAGAGTTCCCAGGACCAATTCGTCATGGACGCGCCTTGAAGAAACGTTCGGCCCACATGCCGGCGATGACGCCGGAGATGACCGCCGCGGCCAGTCCCAGGCGCAAGGGCATGGCTTGCCCGACCCAGGCCACGACGCCGGCCGCCAGCATGGACACCAGCATGGGCTTGGAACTGGCCAGCGGCACCGTGATGGCCAGCAACGCGAGCACGGCGGCGAAATCCAGGGACCAATCGGTCGGCACCTGCGCACCCAGGTAAATCCCGATGATCGACGAGGACTGCCAGACCAGCCAGCCCGGCACGATGGTGCCCAGGAAGAACCAGAGCTGCTCACGCGTGCCGCGCTCGACCGAGTCGCCGAACCGCGGCATGAAGAGCACGAAGCCCATGTCGGTCGTGAAATAGCCGAGCCCCAGGCGCTTGGGCCAGGACAGGTGGCGGAAGTACGGCTGCAGCGCCGCGCCGAAGATGATGAAACGCAGGTTCACCACGCAGCCGGCGGCGAAGATCAGCCACAGCGGCGCGCCCGCCGCGATCAGCGGCAACGAGGTGAGCTGGGCCGAGCCGGCGTACAACAGCAGCGTCATGGCGAGCGCCATGGATTCGGTCAGTCCGGACTTGACCATGGCCACGCCGGTCACCAGGCCCCACGTCGCGGTGGCGATGAGGGCGGGCACGATGGCATGGACGCCGGCGCGAAAGGCGGTCAGGCGTTCCTGGCGAACCAGGCCTGGGTCTTCGGATTCAGGAAGCGCGGATTCAGAGGACAACGGCTGGCCCCTGGCGATTCAGACAGGACGACATGGAAACTCTATGGAATGAACACGCGACGGCCCGTTCGCCCGCCGGCAGCATGATGCAGGGGCGTTTGCCCCAGACCGGTGCGCGAATAGGCCCGTATTGTAACCTCGCCGCTTGATACAATAGCGCCCTCAAGATTCTTGATCCCTTCATGCCTGGCGCGCGGCGGCAGGCATGGCGCGCACTGTGTGGAGAAGACCATGTCGATGGCTGACCGCGACGGTTTCATCTGGTATGACGGCAAGCTCGTTCCATGGCGAGACGCGACCACGCATGTCCTGACGCATTCACTGCACTACGGGCTGTCCGTGTTCGAAGGCGTGCGCGCCTATCGTTCCACCCTCGGCACCGCCATCTTCCGCCTCGAAGACCACACCAACCGGCTCTTCAATTCGGCGCACATCTACCAGATCCCCATGCCGTTCGATCGCGACACGATCAACGAAGCCCAACGGATGGTCGTGAGCGAAAACCAGTTGGAATCCGGCTATCTGCGCCCCCTCGTGTTCTACGGCCCCGAAAAGATGGGCGTGTCGCCCAAGGGCGCACGGGTGCACGTCGCCATCGCGGCCTGGCCGTGGGGCGCCTATCTGGGCGAAGAGGCGCTGTCCAACGGCATCCGCGTGAAGGTGTCCTCGTTTGCGCGCCAGCACGTAAATGTCACCATGCCGCGCGCCAAGGTCGCCACCACGTACGCCAATTCCATTCTCGCCAATACCGAAGCCCTGCAGGACGGCTACGACGAGGCCCTGCTGCTGGACACCGACGGCTTTGTCGCCGAAGGCTCCGGCGAGAACCTGTTCATCGTCAAGGACGGGGTGCTCTGCGAGCCCGAAATCGCCTCGGCGCTGACGGGCATCACGCGTTCGACCATCCACGCCCTGGCGGCCGACCTCGGCCTGCGCGTGCTGACCAGGCGCCTCACGCGCGACGACGTGTACATCGCGGACGAGGCCTTCTTCACGGGCACGGCCGCCGAAGTCACGCCCATCCGCGAAGTCGACAACCGCCAGATCGGCTCGGGACGGCGCGGTCCGGTCACCGAACTATTGCAGAACGCGTTTTTTGACGTGGTGAATGGCCGCAACCCGAAGTACCATCACTGGCTAAGTAAAGTCTGACTCTCAATTCTGATTGGCGCGCTTTTGCCCAGCAAGACCGCATCATTGTTTCAACCTGCCGTTTATCGGTTCTTTTTTCAGGAATATCCATGACCGCTGCTGCCCCGGCCGCCGTCTCCCGCGCTCACGAAGTCATCGAGGTCGGCGCTGAAGACCTGCCCGTGTTCTGTCCCGGCCCCAAGGCCCCGCTCTGGAGCATGCACCCCCGCGTCTTC
>JAEYVD010000105.1 GCA_023432075.1 Pseudomonadota bacterium
ATCTGGATCACGCATGACCTGGCCGTGGTGGCGGGCCTGGCCGACCGTGTGTCGGTGATGTATGCGGGCCGTGTCGTGGAAACGGGCAGCACCGAGGCGGTCATCAGCCATCCGATGCATCCGTATACGCACGGGTTGATCGCGTCGATTCCGACGCCAGCGTCGCGGGGCAAGCCGCTGGTGCCGATTCCCGGCATGACGCCGTCGCTCTTGAACCTGCCGCAGGGCTGTGCATTCCGGGGGCGCTGTCCGCGCGCGACGGACGCGTGTCTTACCGAACCGCCGCCTGTCGAAGTCCGCCCGGCGCAATGGGTGCGCTGCTGGCATGCCGGAGCGCCGGATACGTTATGACCGAAGCTGCAATCAACCCCACGCCGATCCTCGCGCTGAACGACGTCGAACTGCGCTTCGTGCAACCGGTGGATCTGGCCGGCCGCATCGCCAACCTGCTGGGTGCGGGCCTGAAGACGCAGGTGGTGCACGCCGTGGCCGGCGTCGACCTGGCGGTCAAACCCGGCGAAGTGATCGGCATCGTTGGCGAATCGGGCTGTGGAAAATCCACATTGGGCCGCATCGTGTCGGGCATCCTGCCGCCCACTGCGGGCCAGGTGCACTATCAGGGCAGGCCCGTGCATACCATGAAGGGCGCGGAGCGGCGCGCGTACGAGCTGGGTGTGCAGATGATCTTTCAGGATCCGTACGCGTCCCTGAATCCGCGCATGCGGGTGCGCGACATCATCGGCGAAGCGCCGGCGGCGCACGGCCTGATTGCCTGGCGCGACAAGCTGGAGTACGTGGCTGGGCTGATGCGTCAGGTTGGCCTGGATCCGAGCTTTGCACAGCGTTATCCCCATCAGTTCTCCGGCGGCCAGCGCCAGCGCATCGGCATTGCACGGGCGCTGGCGCTCAAGCCTTCGGTGATCGTCTGCGACGAGGCCGTGGCTGCGCTGGATGTGTCGATCCAGGCGCAGGTGCTGAACCTGTTCGAACAACTGCGCGCGGACCTGGACCTGACGTATCTGTTCATCAGCCACAATCTCAGCGTCGTGAGCCACATTTCGGACCGCGTGGCGATCATGTATCTGGGACGCATCGTCGAACTGGCCGATACCGATACGGTTTTCGCGCGCGCCAACCATCCTTACACGCAGGCGCTGCTCAAGGAGCTGCCCACGCTGACGCCCGGGCGACGGGCGTATCAACCCATTCGCGGCGAACTGCCCTCGCCGCTGGATCCGCCTTCCGGTTGCGCGTTTCATCCCAGATGTCCTCATGCGATGCCGCGCTGCAAGGCGGAGCGCCCGCTCCTGCGGGAAGTCGCGCCGGGGCAGTTAAGCGCCTGCCATTTGAACGATGGCGCCTGACCTGCGCCGAAAAAGGGCTGGACGCGGGGCGCGGGGCGGCGCGAGAATTCCCGCACCAGCAAGCCTTTTGCGCATGCGCCATCCATCCACCCAGACAGCTTATCCACAGCCATGAAAACCATTGCCGAAATCGAACGCGTACACGGGGACCTGACTGCGCTGCGGCGCGATATCCATGCCCATCCCGAACTGGCGTTTCAGGAAACGCGCACTTCCAACCTGGTGGCCGAGCGTCTGCGCGGCTGGGGACTGGAAGTCCACACCGGGCTGGGGAAAACCGGGGTGGTGGGCATTCTGCGTGCGGGCAGCGGCGGCAAGACCATTGGCCTGCGCGCCGACATGGATGCGCTGCCGATGCCCGAGCACAACCGTTTTGCCCACAAGTCCACGATCAGCGGGCGCATGCATGGCTGCGGCCACGATGGGCACACGACGATGCTGCTGGGCGCCGCGCAGTATCTGTCGACGCATCGCAATTTTGATGGCACGGTGGTGTTCATCTTCCAGCCGGCCGAGGAAGGCGGCAACGCCGGCGCGCGCGCCATGATGCAGGACGGGCTGTTCGACAAGTTTCCCTGCGATGCCGTGTTCGGCATCCACAACATGCCCGGCATGCCGGTGAACCAGTTCGGGTTCCGGTCCGGTCCCACGATGGCGTCCAGCAACCGCTGGGACATCGTCATCAAGGGGGTCGGCGGCCACGCCGCGCAGCCGCATTCGTCGGTCGACCCCATCATCGTCGCCGCCGACATGGTGCATGCGCTGCAGACGGTCATTTCGCGCAGCAAGAATCCGCTGGAACAGGCCGTGCTGTCGATCACGCAGATTCACGCAGGCGATGCATACAACGTGATTCCTGGCGAAGCCGTGCTGCGCGGCACCGTGCGCACGTATTCGGTGGACACGCTGGACAAGATCGAAGCCGACATGCGGCGCATCGCGACTACCTTGCCGCAGGTGTATGGCGGCACGGGCGAGCTGGATTTCGTGCGCGCATATCCGCCGCTGGTGAACTGGGAGAACGAAACCGCCTTCGCGGCGAAGGTCGCCGAAGACGCCTTTGGCGCGGAGAACGTGCTGCGCGACATGCCGCCGTTCATGGGGGCGGAAGACTTTTCGTTCTTCCTGGAATCCGTGCCGGGCTCGTACCTGTTCCTGGGCAATGGCGACGGCGACCACCGCATGGAAACCTATCACGGCATGGGTCCGTGCCAGCTGCACAATCCCAATTACGACTTCAACGACGCGTTGCTGCCGGTCGGCGCGACGTACTGGGTGAAGCTGGTCGAAGCATTCTTGCCGGTCCGGTAACGACCGATCCGCTATTTGTTTATATGCGGTTGGTCATGAAGCCGCGGGTCGCCCCCGCGGTTTTTTGCTATATGACGTAAAGCTTTGATCAAACGCCGATAACTTCGTTTGAGATGGATGGCGGCGTTTTCATAATCGGTCGTTCCTGCCATGCCGATAAGGCGAACCGGAGCGACCGATGTCCCAGAGCAATGCCTTGCGGCGCGAAGCGCACGCCGCCTCCCAACCTGAAACGCAAACGTTTGACGTGCGCCCCCTGCCCGGTCCGCTGGGCGCGGAGGTCATCGGCCTGGACCTGTCGCGTGAACTGGCGCCCGCCGATTTTGCCCGCGTGCACAAGGCCCATCTGGACCATCACCTGCTGGTGTTTCGCGACCAGCGCATCACGCCGCAGCAGCACATCGATTTCAGCCGCCGCTTCGGCCGCCTGATGATCCATGTGCTGCACCAATTCCATTTGCCTGGTCATCCGGAGATCCTGACGGTCTCGAACATTGTGGAAGACGGCAAGCCCATCGGTCTGGGCGACGCGGGCAAATACTGGCATTCGGATATCTCGTACAAGGAGCTGCCCAGCCTGGGTTCGCTGCTGCACGCGCAGGAACTGCCTGCCGAAGGCGGAGACACCTTGTTCGCGAACATGCACCTGGCCTACGACACGCTGCCGCAGGCGCTCAAGAACGCCATCGACGGCAAGCGCGGCGTGCATTCCTATCTGGCGCAATACGGCCAACTGCAGAAGGAAGGCAACTGGCGCCCGAATCTGAGTGCGGCGCAGATTGCGCAGGTGCAGGAGGTGGTGCATCCGGTGGTCCGCACGCACCCCGAGAACGGCCGGCGCGCGCTGTTTGTGAGCGAAGGCTTCACGACCCGGATCGAGGGCCTGCCGGACGACGAAAGCCGCGCGTTGCTGAACGAGTTGTTTATCCACAGCGTGCGGCCGGAGCATATCTATCGCCACCAGTGGCAGCCGCATGACCTGGTGTTCTGGGACAACCGTTCGCTGATCCATCTGGCCGGCGGCACGCCCGATCACCTGCGCCGCAAGCTCTACCGCACGACGATCGAAGGCGATGCGCCCTTCTGACACCGCGCTCATGACCTCACCCCACTTATCCACAAGGAACGCCATGCGTTTGACCTCCACGCTACGGGATCGACTGGTCCAGACTGCCACGGGCGCCGGCCTGGCGCTGATGCTGGCCGTGCTGGCGCTGGCTTCGCCCACGCCCGCCCAGGCCGAAGGGCGCATCCGGATTGCCGAGCAATACGGCATCGTGTATCTGCTGCTGAACGTCGCACGGGACCAGCAGCTGATCGAAAAGCACGGCAAGGCCGAAGGTGTGGATATCTCGGTCGAATGGGCCAAGCTGTCCGGCGGCTCGGCCGTGAACGATGCGCTGCTGTCTGGGGCTGTGGATATTGCGGGGGCGGGTGTGGGACCGCTGCTGACGATCTGGGATCGCACGCAAGGCAAGCAGAACGTGAAGGGCGTGGCGTCGCTGGGCAACTTCCCGTACTACCTGGTGACCAACAATCCGAACGTGAAGACGATTGCCGACTTCACGGACAAGGATCGCATCGCCGTGCCGGCGGTCGGGGTGTCGGTGCAGTCGCGCGTGTTGCAACTGGCATCGGCCAAGCTGTGGGGCGATGCGCAGTACAACAAGCTGGACAAGATCTCGGTGGCGCTGCCGCACCCGGACGCGGCGGCCGCCATCATCGCCGGCGGCACGGAAATCACAGGCCATTTCGGCAACCCGCCCTTCCAGGAGCAGGAACTGGCCGAAAACCGCAAGGCGCGCATCGTGCTCAATTCGTACGACGTGTTGGGTGGGCCCAGTTCGTCCACCGTGCTGTTCGCCACCGAGAAATTCCGCCGCGAGAATCCCAAGACCTACAAGGCCTTCCAGGAAGCATTGAAAGAGGCGGCCAGCTTTGCGGCGGCCAATCCGGAACAGGCGGCCGACATCTACCTGCGGGTTACGGGCGCCAAGCAGGACCGCGACTTCCTCGTCAAGGTCATCAAGAACCCCGATGTGCAGTTCAAGCTGGCGCCGCAGAACACGTTTGCGCTGGCGCAGTTCATGCACAAGGTCGGCGCGATCAAGAATGCGCCGGCAAGCTGGCGCGACTACTTCTTCGACGATCCGGTCACGGCGCAGGGAAGCTGACATGGCAGTGAGCCGCGCCACCCCTGTGGATAACGTTGAACGGCCCGCGCCTTTGCTGGCTGTGGATAAGGTGTCGATCGAATATAAGACGCGTGAACGTCGGGTGCGGGCGACCCATCAGGTCAGCTTCGACGTGCATGGCGCCGAACGATTCATCCTCTTGGGACCGTCGGGCTGCGGGAAATCAACGCTGCTCAAGGCGATCGCCGGATTCATCGAACCGACCGAGGGACGGATAGCGATCGACGGCAAGACGGTCCAAGGGCCGGGTCCGGACCGCATCGTGGTGTTCCAGGAGTTCGACCAGCTGCCGCCCTGGAAGACGCTGCGCCAGAACGTGGCATTTCCGCTGGTCGCCTCGCGCAAGCTCAACCGGCGCGAGGCCGATGAACGGGCGATGCACTACCTGGACAAGGTCGGGCTGGCGGCGTTTGCGGATGCTTATCCCCATACGCTTTCCGGCGGCATGAAGCAGCGCGTGGCCATCGCGCGGGCGCTGGCCATGCAGCCGCGCGTGCTGCTGATGGATGAGCCGTTTGCCGCGCTGGATGCGCTGACGCGGCGGCGCATGCAGGAAGAACTGATGGCGCTGTGGGACGACGTGCGGTTCACGCTGCTGTTTGTCACCCATTCCATCGAAGAGGCGCTGGTGCTGGGCAGCCGCATTTTGCTGCTGTCGCCCCACCCGGGCCGCGTGCGCGCGGAACTGAACGCGCATGCCTTTGACCTGCACAGCCAGGGATCGGCCGCCTTCCAGGCAGCGTCGCGCCGCATTCATGACCTGTTGTTCGATACCCCGCCGCTGGCTCAGGCCGAGCGCGCGGCGGCATGAAAGGAGCGAGCATGAGCATCGGCCATGCCGGATCGGCGTTTATCCGCCCCGAAGTGGAATACGACCTGCCCGCCCTGCCCCCGCAGGCCGCCGAGACGCCGCTGCCTTGGCACGAGCGGGTGTGGCAGCATGCCAGCGTGCGCAAGGGGGTGATTCTGGCCCTGTTGGCAGGGCTGTGGGAACTGGCGGCGCGCTACACCGACAACGATCTGCTTTTGCCTGGGGCGTGGCAGACAGCCCAGGCTTTTGTGCAAGGCGTGACCAGCGGCGAGTTGCTGGCGCGCGCCGGGCAATCGCTGCGGGTGCTGGTGCAGGGCTATCTGGCGGGGGTGGTGCTGGCCTTCGTGCTGACCACGCTGGCGGTGTCCACGCGGTTCGGGCGCGATCTGCTGTCCACGCTGACCGCGATGTTCAATCCCCTGCCGGCGATCGCCCTGTTGCCGCTGGCGTTGCTGTGGTTCGGGTTGGGCGAAGGCAGCCTGGTGTTCGTGCTGATTCACTCGGTGCTGTGGGCGTTGGCGCTGAACATGTATGCGGGCTTTCTGGGGGTGTCTGACACCCTGCGGATGGCTGGCCGCAATTACGGGCTGACCGGGTTGCGCTATGTGCTGCAGATTCTGGTGCCGGCCGCCCTGCCCGCCATCCTGGCCGGGTTGAAGATTGGGTGGGCGTTTGCCTGGCGCACGCTGATCGCGGCCGAACTGGTGTTTGGCGCGTCCAGCGGCAAGGGCGGATTGGGCTGGTACATCTTTCAGAACCGCAACGAGTTATACACAGACCGGGTGTTCGCCGGTCTGGCCGCGGTGGTCATCATTGGCCTGCTTGTGGAAAACCTGGCGTTCGATACGCTGGAACGGCTGACGGTGCGGCGTTGGGGGATGCAGCGGTGATTGTTGCAGTGATCGAGCGATCAGAATGAAAAAGGGGGCGGCCATGATGCCGCCCCTTTTTTTCATGGTTGGCGCGTAACGTTTACAGCTTCAGCCCCAGCGCCTTGGCCACGCCTTCGGCATAGGCCGGGTCGGCCTTCTTGAAGTGATCCAGCTGGCGGCGCTGGATGACTTCGGGCACGCCCGCCATGTGGCGGCCGATGTTGCCAAAGAGCTGTTCCTGCTGCGCTGGCGTCATCAGGCGGAACAACGCGCCCGGCTGCGAGTAGTAGTCGTCGTCGACCCGATGGTTCCAGCGGGCCGCGGCCTGGCCGTCCAGCGCCAGCGGCGGTTCGGCGGCGGACGGGGTTTCCTTCCACTCGCCCGCGCTGTTGGGCTCGTAGTTGATGGTGGCGCCGGCGTTGCCGTCCACGCGGCCGGCCCCGTCGCGATGGAAGCTGTGGAACGGGCACTTGGGCGCGTTCACCGGAATCTGGTGATGGTTGATGCCCAGGCGATAGCGGTGCGTGTCGCCATACGAGAACAGGCGGCCCTGCAGCATCTTGTCCGGCGAGAAGCCGATGCCCGGCACCACATTGGCGGGCGTGAACGCGGCCTGCTCGACCTCGGCGAAGTAGTTTTCGGGGTTGCGGTTCAGTTCCAGCACACCGACTTCGATCAGCGGATAGTCGCCATGCGGCCAGACCTTGGTCAGGTCGAAGGGGTTGATGTGATACGTCGCCGCTTCGGCCTGGGGCATGATCTGCACCTTCAGCGTCCACTTCGGGAAGTTGCCCTCTTCGATGTTCTGGAACAGGTCGCGCTGCGAGCTTTCGCGGTCATGGGCGACGACCTGCGCGGCTTCTTCGTCCGTCAGACAGGCGATGCCCTGTTGCGACTTGAAGTGGAACTTCACGTAGAAGCGCTCGTTGTTGGCGTTGATGAAGCTGAACGTGTGCGAGCCGAATCCGTGCTGCTGGCGCAGGTTGGCGGGGATGCCGCGATCGCTCATCAGCGTGGTGACCTGATGCAGCGATTCGGGGTTGAGCGACCAGAAATCCCAGGCGGCCGTGGCGTTGCGCAGGTTGGTCTTGGGGTCGCGCTTCTGGGTGTGGATAAAGTCGGGGAACTTCAGGGGGTCACGGATGAAGAAGACCGGCGTGTTGTTGCCCACCAGATCCCAGTTGCCTTCCTCGGTGTAGAACTTGATCGCAAATCCGCGCACGTCGCGTTCGGCATCGGCGGCGCCGCGTTCGCCGGCGACCGTCGAAAAGCGCAGAAACAGCGGCGTCTGCTTGCCGACTTGGGAAAAGATCTTGGCGCGGGTGTAGCGGCCGATGTCGTGGGTGACGGTAAAGGTGCCGTAGGCGCCGGAGCCCTTGGCATGGACGACGCGCTCGGGGATGCGTTCGCGGTCGAAGTGGGCAAGTTTTTCAATGAGCCAGAAATCTTCCAGCAGGGCGGGACCGCGCGGGCCGGCGGTCAAGGTGTTGTTGTTGTCCGGCACTGGGGCGCCCGAGGCGGTGGTCAAAGGCTTCTTGTCGGTCATGGCACACTCCCTAAGTCATTCCTGGATGTCGCGGATCCGCCTTGCGGGCCGCGCGCGTTGCAGCAAAAACTCCGGCGGGCAGGACGCCGGAGGGCAAATTCAAAGCCATCATAGGTGTCATGGTTGACTGTGTGAAGTTGATTGATCCTGCTTTGCCGATAAGTAATACCTATGTATATGCCTCATGGGCATGGAAAATGCTGAACGTGCCGTCGGCGTTTCATTCGCAACGGGCGAAAAAAAACCGGCCTCGAAAGGCCGGTTTCTTGTATCTGAAGGGCAATCAGCGATTGGCCGCCACTTCCGACTTCTTCTGGATGGCGCGGGTGATGGACCACTGCTGCGCAATCGACAGGATGTTGTTGACGCACCAGTACAGCACCAGGCCGGCCGGGAAGAAGAACATCATCCCGCCAAACACCAGCGGCATGATCATCATGACCTTGGCCTGGATGGGATCCGGGGGCGTCGGGTTCAGTTTGATCTGCAGGAACATGGTCGCCATCATGATGGCGGGCAGAATGAAGAACGGATCGCGGACCGACAGGTCGTGCACCCAGAGGATCCACGGCGCGCCACGCATTTCCACGCTGGCCAGCAGCACCCAGTACAGCGAGATGAACACCGGAATCTGAACCACCATCGGCAAGCAGCCGCCCAGCGGGTTGATCTTTTCGGTGCGGTACATCTCCATCATGGCCGCATTGAGCTTCTGCTTGTCGTCGCCGTACTTTTCCTTCAGGGCCTGCAGGCGCGGAGCCACCTGCTTCATGCGGGCCATCGAGCGGTAGCTGGCGGCGGCCAGAGGGTAGAACACAGCCTTGATCAGCACGGTCAGCGCGACGATCGTCCAGCCCCAATTGCCCAGGATGGAATGCAGCCAGGTCATCAGGGTGAAGAGGGGCTTGGCGATGATGGTCAGCCAGCCATAGTCGACGACCAGTTCCAGGCCCGGGGCCAGCGCGGCCATGGCCTTCTGGTCTTGGGGACCGACCCACAGGTGCGAGTCGACACGTGCGGCTGCGCCCGGGGCGATCTCGCCGACAGCCTCGATGCTGCGGCCGGCGTACAGGTTGGGCTGGACTTCGAGCAGTTCGTTGGTGCGCGGCTTGCCTTGCGGGGGCACCCAGGCCGTGGCGAAGTAGTGCTGGACCACGGCGATCCAGCCATTGTCCGCCTGCTTGATGTAGCTGGCCTTCTTCTTCTGGATGTCGCTGAACGTGCTCTTCTGGAACTTGTCCTGTTCCGAGTAGACGGCAAAGCCCGTGAACGTGTGATAGAAGCTGGACGTGTCGGCCGGATCGTTGCCGTCGCGCTCGATCTGCAGATACAGGGACGGGGCCACGGGGGCGGCGCCGACGTTGGCCAGGTCATGGCGCACGTCGATGTCGTAGCGGCCGCGATGCAGGGTGAACGTCTTGGTGACCTTCACGCCGCCGGATTCGCCTTCGAACGTGACGACCAGGTTGTCGCCGGTCAGTTCGCGTTCTTGCGAGACCAGGCGGAACGGCGTCTGGTGCGTGGGGAAGCTCTGGCCGCTGGGTGCGCCGACCACGCCGGTCTGCACCACGTAGTTCAGGCCCGCCGAGCGGTCCAGAAGCACCGTGGGCTTGTCGGGCTGGCCGGTGGCCGGATACTTCAGCAGCTCGGCGCGCACCAGCTGGGCGCCCATCGTGTCGAAGGTCAGGCGCAGCACGTCGGTGGTGATGACGACTTCTTCGGAACGCGTGGGGACGGGGGGAGCGGCGCCAGGCACCGTGGAGGCCGGTGCGGCGGTCGCGGTCGGCGCGCTGGGCACGGACGGCGTCGCATTGTTGGCGGCAGCCGGAGACTCGGTCGTGCTGGCCGCGGGCGGGGCCCCGAACAGCGACGGCTTGCCGTTATGGATTTGCCAGTTGTTCCAAAGGAGCAACAGCGAAAAGGAAAAAATCATCCAGAGGACGGTTCGTCGGATATCCATGGTGCCTACTGAAGTGAATACGGGCCAGCAAAGCCCGCCAGTTTAGCGTCAATCGTGCTCGATGCGGTGGCTGTGGGAGCAGCACCGGGCGTCGTTGGTTCCCTTGGCCGGCGGAACCGGATCCAGCCCGCCGGGCGACCAGGGATGGCACCGGCCTATGCGCCGGACCGCCATCCAGAAGCCGCGCCATGCGCCGTGGCGCTCGATCGCTTCGATCGCGTACGCCGAGCAGGTCGGAGTAAAACGGCACTGCCTGCCAATCCAGGGACTCAGGAAAAACCTGTAGAACCGGATCGGGGCAATGAGTAGAGCCTTGATCATCGCGCGATGCGCTCAAAGTGAGCGTCCACTTCGGCTCTGGCGGCGCGTTTCAGCGCCGTGAGCGTGGCGGGAGCGACCTTGCTATGCAGGCGCACGACGTAATCTTTCGCCGGCAGCGCCAGGCGCCGATGGCGGAACGCTTCACGGATGACCCGCTTCAAGGCGTTGCGCGTGGTGGCGTGGGCGGCAAACCGCTTGGCGATGACGAGCCCCAGGCGAGCACAGGCGTCCTGGCCGGGAGGCAGATCATTGGGAGCCGCGCTCACAATGAAGAATGCCCCTCGGGCAAGACGCCGGCCTTTGAGGGCGGCGGCAAACTCGGAGGGGCGATGCAGCCGCGCCTCCGGAGGAAGCGTGGAGCGCGGCATGGACTGCGGGTCAGGCGGTTGCGCGGAACCGGGACAGGATTGCGAGAGGTCTTGCAATATGGTCGGTCCGTGCGAAAGTCAGATTCCGGAAAACCGGAAAACTGGACTTAGACGGCCAGACGCTTGCGGCCCTTGGCGCGACGGGCGCTCAGGATCGCGCGGCCAGCGCGGGTTTTCATGCGCACGCGAAAGCCATGGGTGCGCTTGCGGCGGGTAACGGAAGGTTGGTAGGTGCGTTTCATGGACGATCCACAAAAAGAACAAAGTCAGAAGGGACCTGCCCGGAGGGTTCCACGTCGCGCTAAGCAGAAGCGGGTATCTAGGAGCATTTTTGCAACGGGTTTCGCAACCGGTGCGAAAAACGACTCTAAGACGGGGCTCTGTACCGAGAATTTCATCTCGGGCGACCTATTCAGCAAAGCTAAAAACCGGACAAATTGCTCTTGTAGGAGCGTGTCCGGCCAGCTTTCTGCGAAACCTTCTGACAGACAGAATTCGGAAAAGCCCACCATTTCAGCAAGTTTTCCCTGTCTTGTCAAACAGTTAAGGGGGCGCCATGTAGACGCTTATGGCCCTCCCTGTGGATAACCCCAGCCCAGGCAAGGTAGAATCGAGGTTTGAATAAGAGCGACATGAAAGAATTCTGGCAGACCTGCGTCAGTCGTCTTGAGCAGGAACTCCCCCCCCAACAAATCAGCGCGTGGATACGACCGCTGGTCCCGCTTGCGTACGACGAAACGCAGGCGGTGCTGCGCGTTGCCGCGCCCAACCGCTTCAAGCTGGATTGGGTGCGCAAGAACTTTTCCCACCAGATCGAAGCGTTGGCCGCGGAGTGGTTCAAGCGTCCGGTGCAGGTTCTGTTCGAGCTGCCTTCGCACGGCGCCGCGCCGCGCATGCCGGTCGCGCCCGTGCGCGCACAGCAGCCCGCCCAGCAACCGCACCTGTCCGCTGCTCCCCCTGCCGGCGCCGCGCCGCCAGTGACCGTCACCGTGACGACCGCGCCGCCGGCGCCCGCCACGACCGCCGCTGCGCAGGCCGTGAACGCGGACGCCGCCAACATCGTGTACGAGCGGTCGCGCCTGAACACCGACCTCACGTTCGAGAACTTCGTGACGGGTAAGGCCAACCAGCTCGCGCGCGCCGCCGCGCTGCAGGTCGCTGAAAACCCGGGCACCTCGTACAACCCGCTGTTCCTGTATGGGGGCGTCGGCCTGGGCAAAACCCACCTGATCCACGCCATCGGCAACGCCATGGTCGCGGCGGGCACCGGGGTGCGCGTGCGTTACGTGCATGCGGACCAGTACGTGTCTGATGTGGTGAAGGCCTACCAGCGCAAGGCGTTCGACGATTTCAAGCGTTACTACCATTCGCTTGATCTGCTGCTGATCGACGATATCCAGTTCTTCTCCGGCAAGAACCGCACGCAGGAAGAATTCTTCTACGCGTTCGAGGCGATGGTTGCGCAGCGCAAGCAGATCATCATCACCAGCGATACGTATCCGAAGGAACTGTCGGGCATCGACAGCCGCCTGATCTCGCGCTTCGACTCCGGCCTGACGGTGGCCATCGAGCCGCCGGAACTGGAGATGCGCGTGGCGATCCTGCTGCGCAAGGCCGAGTCCGAAGGCGTGCCCATGCCCGAGGAAGTGGCGTTCTTCATCGCCAAGCATCTGCGCAGCAACGTGCGCGAGCTGGAAGGCGCGCTGCGCAAGGTGCTTGCCTATGCGCGTTTCCACGGCCGCGACGTGCTGACGGTCGATGTCTGCAAGGAAGCGCTGAAGGATCTGCTGTCGGTGTCCAACGGCCAGATCACCGTCGAGAACATCCAGAAGACGGTGGCGGACTTCTACAAGATCAAGGTCGCCGACATGTACTCGAAACGCCGGCCGGCCAATATCGCCTTGCCGCGCCAGGTCGCGATGTACCTGGCCAAGGAGCTGACCCAGAAAAGCCTGCCGGAAATCGGCGATTTATTCGGCGGCCGTGATCACACCACGGTGCTGCACGCCGTTCGCAAGATTTCCGATGCCCGCGCCAAGCAAGCGGAGCTCAACCATACCCTGCACGTGTTGGAACAAACTCTAAAAGGATGAACATGCAACTCGTACAAACCACACGCGATGCATTGCTGAAACCGCTGTCGACTGTGGCGGGCATCGTCGAAAGACGCCATACCCTGCCCATTCTTGCGAACATCCTGATGCGCAAGGAAGGCAACAAGGTTGCCTTCATTGCGACCGACCTGGAAGTGCAGATCACCACGCACGCCGACTTTGGTGTCGGCCAGGACAACGAGTCCACCACGGTGGCCGCGCGCAAGCTGCTGGACATCCTGAAAGCCCTGCCCGATACCGGCGACGTGCGCCTGGCCCTGGCCAGCAACAAGTTGTCGGTGCAGTCCGCCAAGAGCCGCTTTGCGCTGCAGACGCTGGCCGCCAGCGAGTTCCCCACCGTCGCTCAGCCCGAGCAGTGGGACGTGTCGCTGACCATGCCGCAGCGCACCCTGCGCCACCTGTTCAACATGGTGCATTTCGCCATGGCCCAGCAGGACATCCGCTACTACCTGAACGGCATGCTGCTGGTGTTTGAACCGGGCCGCGTGCGCGCCGTTGCCACCGACGGTCACCGCCTGGCTCATTGCTCGACCGAAGCCGACGGCATCGCCGAGCGCCACGAAGTCATCGTGCCGCGCAAGACCGTGCTGGAAATGCAGCGCCTGCTGGAAGACTCCGACGAGACCGTCTCCATCGACGTGGCGCCGGGCCAGATCCGTTTCCGTTTTGGCGACGTCGAGCTGGTGTCCAAGCTGGTCGAAGGCAAGTTCCCCGATTTCACGCGCGTGATCCCCACGAACTACACGCGCCATTTCCTCGTCGGCCGCGAAGCGCTTCAGGGCAGCCTGCAGCGCGCCGCCATCCTGACCACGGACAAGTTCAAGGGCGTGCGCCTGCAACTGGCGCAGAACCAGATGAAGATCTCGTCCTCGAACGCCGAGCAGGAAGAGGCGCAGGAAGAAATCGACATCGACTACAGCCATGAGGCGCTGGACGTGGGCTTTAACGTCGGCTACCTGCTCGACGTGCTGTCCAACGTGAAGGTCGACAACATCCAGTGGTCGGTCATGCCCGATGCCAACGCGTCGGCGCTCATCACCCTGCCCGAAGACGACCAGTTCAAGTACGTCGTCATGCCCATGCGGATCTGATCCGCACTCCCCCCGTGGGTTTGTGCCGCTTGCGGACCGGTTGGTCCGCGGGCGGTCCGGCCGCCAGGCCGTTCTTTAAAGCGTTATCGATACAGACATGTCAGATCAGCAGAACACCACTCCCGAGAACAGCGGCTACGGCGCTGACTCGATCAAGATGCTCAAGGGGCTGGAGGCCGTGCGCAAGCGCCCCGGCATGTACATCGGCGACACGTCCGACGGCACGGGCCTGCACCACATGGTGTTTGAGGTCGTCGATAACGCCATCGACGAAGCCCTGGCCGGCTATTGCGACGACATCGTCGTAACCATCCACACCGACAATTCCATCTCCGTCACGGACAACGGCCGCGGCATCCCGACCGATATCCACAAGGACGACGAATTCCACCGCAGCGCGGCGGAAATCGTCATGACCGAACTGCACGCCGGCGGCAAGTTCGACCAGAACTCGTACAAGGTGTCCGGCGGCCTGCACGGCGTGGGCGTGTCTTGCGTGAACGCGCTGTCCGAATGGCTGCGTCTCACCATCCGCCGCAACGGCCAGGTGCACCAGATGGAATTCCGCCAGGGCGAGCGCGTGGCGCCCCTGGCCGTGACCGGCACGACCGACAAGCGCGGCACCGAAGTGCGCTTTTTGGCCGATCCGATCATCTTCAACAACATCGAATACCACTACGAGATCCTCTCCAAGCGCCTGCGCGAGCTCTCGTTCCTGAACAACGGCGTCAAGATCCGCCTGATCGACCAGCGCCAGGGCAAGGAAGAGAACTTTGCCTTTTCGGGCGGCGTGAAGGGTTTCGTCGAATACATCAACCGCGCCAAGACCGTGCTGCATCCGAACGTGTTTTCGGTCACCACGGAATCGGCGGCCGGCGGCGTGCCGGTGGGCGTGGAAGTGGCGATGCAGTGGAACGACAGCTACAGCGAAAGCGTGCTGTGCTTTACCAACAACATCCCGCAGCGCGACGGCGGTTCGCACCTGACCGGCCTGCGCGCCGCGATGACGCGCATCATCAACAAATACATCACCGACAACGAGCTGGCCAAGAAGGCCAAGGTCGAGACGTCCGGCGACGACATGCGCGAAGGCCTGGCCTGCGTGCTGTCGGTGAAGGTGCCCGAGCCCAAGTTCAGCAGCCAGACCAAGGACAAGCTGGTGTCCAGCGAAGTGCGTCCGGCCGTTGAAGAAGCCGTGGCCCGCACGCTGGAAACCTGGCTGCTCGAACACCCGAACGACGCCAAGGCCCTGTGCAACAAGATCGTCGAGGCCGCCCGCGCCCGCGAAGCCGCGCGCAAGGCGCGCGAGATGACGCGCCGCAAGAGCGTGCTGGAAGGCGCCGGCCTGCCCGGCAAGCTGGCCGACTGCCAGGAGAAGGACCCCGCGCTGTGCGAGCTGTACATCGTCGAGGGCGACTCCGCAGGCGGCTCGGCCAAGCAAGGCCGCGACCGCAAATTCCAGGCCATCCTGCCGCTGCGCGGCAAGGTGCTGAACGTCGAGAAGGCGCGCTTTGACCGCCTGATCGCCAGCGAGCAGATCGCCACGCTGATCACGGCGCTGGGCACCAGCATCGGCCCGGACTTCAATGTGGACAAGCTGCGCTACCACCGCCTCATCATCATGACCGACGCGGACGTGGACGGCGCGCACATCCGCACCCTGCTGCTTACGCTGCTGTACCGCCAGATGCCCGAGCTGGTGCAGCGCGGCTACGTGTACATCGCCCAGCCGCCGCTCTACAAGGTCAAGGTTGGCCGCGAAGAGCGCTATCTGAAGGATGACCAGGAAGAAGCGCAGTTCATGCTGACGCTCGCGCTGAAGGACGCCGAGATCATCTCGGGCGGCAACATCATCCGCGGCGAAGAGCTGAACGATCTGGCCCGCCAGTACGTGGCGGCCGATGGCGTCATCGCCCGTCTGTCGCGCGTGTTCGACGTGGGCGCGCTGTCGGCCATGGCCGAAGGCGTGGAGATCAACCTGGAAACGGCCGAGTCCACCGCGGACTCCGCCAAGCGGTTGGCCGACGCCATGCGCGATCCCATCAACGGCAACGGCGTCGAAGTCGTGCCGCAGTTCGACGAGGCCACCGAGCGTCATCGCCTGTCCGTGCAGCGCATGCACCACGGCAACGTGCGCGTCAGCATCATCGACGCCGACTTCATCAATGGCTCGGATTACGCCATCCTGTCCAAGGCCGCCAAGAGCTTCCTGGGCAAGGTCGGTCCGCGCTCGCTGGCCGCTCGCGGCGAAGGCGACAAGCGCAAGGAGCAGCCGGTGTCCGACTTCCGCGAGGCCATGCAATGGCTGCGCAGCGAAGCCGACCGCAGCATCTCCAAGCAGCGCTACAAGGGTCTGGGTGAAATGAACCCCGAGCAGCTGTGGGAAACCACGATGGACCCGAAGGTGCGCCGCTTGCTGCGCGTGCAGATCGAGGACGCCATCGCGGCCGACGAAGTCTTCACCACGCTGATGGGCGACGACGTCGAACCGCGCCGCAACTTCATCGAAACGCACGCGCTGTCGGCGGG
>JAEYVD010000126.1 GCA_023432075.1 Pseudomonadota bacterium
TTGCCGCCATCGGGTTTCTGGGCGTGCGCTACTGGGTCCTCCCGCGGGTGGATCAGTGGCGCCCTCAGATTGAAGCCTACGCCAGCCAGGCGTTGGGCGCCCGCGTAACGATCGGCGCGATCAAGGCGAACTGGCAAGGGCTCAATCCCAGGCTCGACCTCGCCGCCGTCCAGGTTTACGACGACGAGACAGATCCGGTATTGAGCCTGCCGTCCGTGTCCGCGGTCGTCGCCTGGCGCAGCATCCTGTCGCTGTCGCCCACGCTGGTGCGGTTGCGGCTTGAAAAGCCGGAACTGACGCTGCGGCGGGACACGTCGAACCATCTGTGGGTCGCTGGCCAGGATATCGACCTGAACGCCAGCGACCACGCCTCCGACCTGAATCATCCTGGTCTGCGCTGGCTGGCGGCGCAGCGCGAGCTGCTGGTCAGCGATGCCACGCTGCGCTGGCAGGACGAATTGCGCCAGGCGCCCGAGCTTACCTTGGAGGGCGTCGACTTCCTGGTGCGCAACGGCAGTCTTTCGCATCGCTTTGTGCTGCAGGCATCCGCGGGACCGGCGCTGGCCCACAAACTGGAGCTGCGCGGCGAATTCAACCGCAGCCTGTTTGCCGCCGACGCCAAAAAGCCCGCCAACTGGAGCGGGCAGATCTTTGCCCAGGTCGATGACGTGGAGCCGCTGGCCT
Source organism: Pseudomonadota bacterium (assembly GCA_023432075.1). Classification (GTDB taxonomy): domain Bacteria; phylum Pseudomonadota; class Gammaproteobacteria; order Burkholderiales; family Burkholderiaceae_B; genus Achromobacter. The sequence continues at coordinate 685 of JAEYVD010000126.1, forward strand.
GGGCGCCTTGGGTCGATGTGCCCCAGGTGGCGGGCCGCCTCGCCGCGCGCGCGTGGTGGCAGCTCGACCACGGCACGTTCACCAAATTGACGAGCGATGTTGCCGCGCGCGGCGTGTCCTGGACCGCCGCGCCGGATGGACCCGCCGTTCAGGGCGGCTCGGGCCAGTTGCGCATAACCGCGCTGCCGGGCGATTTCGTGACGATCGATGGCGTGCGGTTGGCGCGCAGCACTGGCGCGGCCGACGTGACGGTCAAGGGCGCGGTGCACCAGCTGCGCGTCACGCTGCCTGGTGTCTTCGAGACGCCGACGCTGCGGGCCGACGACCTTGAGATAGACGCTCAGGTCAAGGGCCCCGATCCGGACAACTGGTTCGTGGACGTGGCCCAGATGCGCCTTGCCAATGAAGACCTGGATGTCCGCCTGCAGGGCCAATGGCGCAAAGAGGGCAAGACCGCGGCGGGCAGCGCCGACGTGCGCGGGACGATGGTGCGCGGGTCGATGCCCGCCATCCACCGTTATCTCCCGCTCGAGGTGAACGCCGACGCCCGCGAATGGCTGGCGACGGGGCTACCCGCCGGCCAGATGCATTCGGCGGCCATCACGCTCAAGGGAGATCTGGACGACTTCCCGTTCGGCGCGCCGGGCGCGACCGGCGAGTTCGTCATCGCCGGCGCGTACTCCGGCGCAAAGGTCGACTACGCGCCCGCGCGCGAGCAGCGCAAGGGCTGGCCAATGCTGGAAAACCTGTCGGGCAGTTTCCGCATCGACAAGGTGAGCCTGGCGCTGGACAGCGCGGGCGGCGCGGTGGCGCACACCGGCAAGGGGCACACCGTCACGCTGGGCGCCGTGAAGGCCGCGATTCCCAACATGGAGCATGACTCGGAACTGCGGGTAACCGGCGACACTTCGGGGCCGGTGGCAGCCTATCTGGCGCTGGCCGCGAATTCTCCGCTGGGTGAACTGCTGGACGGCGCCTTGGACGAAGCCCACGGCACCGGCGACTGGCGCATGCCGCTCGACCTGACGGTGCCGCTGCTCAATGCCGATGACACCCAGGTCCAGGGGCGTATCCGCTTCTCGGACAATTCCTTTACCTTCATGCCCGAGATCCCGCTGCTCAGCCAGATCCACGGCGATCTGGAATTTTCCGAGAAGGGCGTGCAGACCAAGGGCATCCGGGCGCAGTTCCTGGGCGGGCCCGTCAACATCTACGGCACCCTGGCGCAAGGCACGGATGCGCTGCGCTTTGACGGCACGTTGTCGGGGCCCGGGCTGGCGCAGTTGAGCCGAGCGGCCTCGATGTCGCGTTTCACCGGCCGCGCGGCCTACAAGGGCCGGCTGCTTTATCTGAAGGGCGGCGCCATCGACATTTCGGCCGAGTCCGATCTGGTTGGCATGGCGATCGACATGCCGGCGCCCGCCGGCAAGTCCGCCAAGTCCGCGCAATTGCTGAAACTGCAATGGTCGCCGGCGCAGGATCGCGGGGCCCGCGACCGGCGCTGGCTGACGGCCAGCCTGGGCGAAAACGTCAACGCCTTGTTCGAACGCGACCCCGCCGATGGCTCGGCCGCCTACTTTTCGCGCGGCGCATTAGGCATCGGGCGGCCGGCCAGCCTGCCGGAGCGCGGGCTGAGCTTCAATGCCAGCCTGCCGGAGCTGGATATGGACGCCTGGGATGTCGTCTCCGAGGGATTCAACGTGGCGCCCGTCAAGGGGCGGCCGCCCGCCAAGCCCATCCTGCCGCAGCCCGAGCGCATCAGTCTGGCTGCCGGCGTGCTGCATACCAGCGGATTCACCCTCAATGACCTGACGCTGTATGCCACGCGCCCCGCGCCGGCGCGCTGGCGGGTCGAACTGGAATCGCGACAGGCGGCGGGCACGCTGGAATGGCGCGAGGCGCAGGGCGCCATCGCCGGCCAGATCACGGCCCGCCTGAAGCATCTGTCCCTCGCGGGCGAGGGCGATGCCAACCAGGCGGACAAGGCGCTGGCGTCCGGCAACGACCTGTCCGACATTCCCGCGATCGACCTGCAGGCCAATCAGTTCCTGCTGTACGGCAAGAACCTGGGGATGCTGCAGGTGACGGGCACCAACCTGGAGCGGGGGCGGCAATGGCGGCTGGACAAGCTGTCTATCACCAACGATTCGGCGGCCTTGAACGCCACGGGCAATTGGGGGTTGGAAGGGCCGAATCGCGGCTTGACCGTCGATGCCGTGCTCAAGCTGGAGAACGTTGGCGACTTCATGAGCCGGATCGGCTTTGAGAACGTCGTGTCCAACGGAAAGGGAACGATCCAGGGCAAGGCGACCTGGCGCAACCTGCCCTGGACGCACGACATCGCCGACGTGGCGGGCGATGTGGTCGTCAGCCTGGACAACGGCCGCTTCATGCACGTGAACTCCCGTACGGCGCGCCTGTTGGAACTGCTGTCGTTGCAGTCGCTGCAGCGGCTGGCGCGGCTGGACGTCAACCCCACGAATCTGCTGCGCGACGGGTTCCCCTTCGACACCATCCGCGGCAACGTCAAGGTGGCGGACGGCACGCTGAATACCGAGGGCTACAAGATCAACGGGCCGGTGGCCGCAATCGTCCTGGCGGGGGGCGTGAACCTGGTCAAGGAACGCTGGGACATGAGGGCGGTGGTGATTCCGAATCTGGATGCCAGCGGCGCGGCAATGGTCACCGCGCTGGCGGTCAACCCGCTGATCGGCCTGGGCGCCTTCGTTACGCAGTGGCTCCTCAAGCAGCCGCTGGCGCGCGCGATGACGATGGAATACGCCGTCACGGGAAGCTGGGACGACCCGCGCATCGAACCCATCGACGCCTCGGGCAAGGAACCGGACAAGCAGACGCCCCGGCCGGCCAATTCGTCGCCGCGCCGGATGCCGGAGTTCATCGAGCACTGAGCGGCCGCGGCAAGCTTCCCAAGTGTCTGACACCCCGAGACGCCGCTTCCCCGGTGTCTGACACCCACCCAGATGCCGCCGCAGGCTGACGACGATCTCCGCCGGATGTCAGACGCCGTCCGAGCTGCCGCCGACGCAGGACAGGACAGTCGCCCACGAAAAAGCCGCCCTCGAAGGCGGCTTTTTCTTGGGTGCGGACGGTGCGCTTACTTCTTCTTCATCATGTCGAAGAATTCGGCGTTGGTCTTGGTGGCGCGCATCTTGTCCAGGATGAATTCCATGGATTGGACTTCGTCCATGTCGTGGATGAACTTGCGCAGCACCCACACCTTCTGGAGCAGGTCGGGGGCGATCAGCAGCTCTTCGCGGCGGGTGCCCGACTTGTTCAGGTTGATGGACGGGTAGACGCGCTTTTCGGCCAGGCGGCGCTCGAGGTGGACTTCGGAGTTGCCGGTGCCCTTGAATTCTTCATAGATGACTTCATCCATGCGGCTGCCGGTTTCGATCAGCGCCGTGCCCAGGATGGTGAGCGAGCCGCCTTCTTCCAGGTTGCGCGCCGCGCCGAAGAAGCGCTTGGGACGCTGCAGGGCGTTGGCGTCCACGCCGCCGGTCAGCACCTTGCCGGACGCCGGCACGACGGTGTTGTAGGCGCGGGCCAGACGGGTGATCGAGTCCAGCAGGATCACGACGTCCTTCTTCATTTCGACCAGGCGCTTGGCCTTTTCGATGACCATTTCGGCCACTTGCACGTGACGGGTGGCGGGCTCGTCGAAGGTCGAGGCCACGACTTCGCCGCGCACCGTGCGCTGCATTTCGGTCACTTCTTCCGGGCGTTCGTCGACCAGCAGGACGATCATGACCGCGTCGGGATAGTTGGTGGTGATGGCGTGCGCAATGTGCTGCATCATCACCGTCTTGCCGGACTTCGGGCTGGCGACGATCAGGCCGCGCTGGCCCATGCCGATGGGGGCAAAGACGTCGAGGATCCGGCCCGTGAGGTTTTCCTCGCTCTTGATGTCGCGTTCCAGGCGGATGACGCGGTTCGGGTGCAGCGGCGTCAGGTTCTCGAACATGATGCGATGCTTGATCGCCTCGGGCGCCACGCCGTTGACCTTGTCCACCTTCACCAGGGCAAAGTAGCGCTCGCCATCCTTGGGGGTGCGCACTTCGCCTTCGATGGAGTCGCCGGTGTGCAGATTGAAGCGGCGGATCTGCGACGGAGAAATGTAGATGTCGTCGGTGCTGGCCAGATACGAGGTTTCCGGCGAGCGCAGGAAACCGAAGCCGTCGGGCAGGACTTCAAGAACGCCGTCGCCGAAGATCTGCTCGCCCTGCTTGGCGCGCCGCTTCATGATGGCGAACATCAGTTCCTGCTTGCGCAGGCGGTTGGCGTTCTCGATTTCCAGGCCAGCGGCCATTTCGAGCAGCTGCGAGACGTGCAGCGCCTTCAGTTCGTTGAGGTGCATCGCGGTGAGTGTTGGGGGAAAAGTAAAGGAGGGCTCTGGCGGCGCGCCACGGACGGGCTCGCGCGGTACTGAATGAGCGCCGCCTATGCGGCGGCGCCCTCGTCTACAGCACGCGATTTACAACGCGCCGTCCAGGAATGCGGTGAGTTGCGACTTCGACAGCGCGCCAACCTTGGTGGCGGCAGCTTGGCCGTCTTTAAAGAGCATAAGGGTGGGAATGCCGCGGATGCCGTACTTGGTGGCCGTGCCCTGGTTTTCATCCACGTTCAGCTTGGCGATCGTCAAGCGGCCTGCGTATTCGGCGGCGACTTCTTCCAGGATGGGGGCGATCATCTTGCAGGGGCCACACCAGGCAGCCCAGTAGTCCACCAGCACCGGCTGGCCGGATTTCAACACATCGGCATCGAAGCTGGCGTCACTGACGTTCTTGATTTGGTCGCTCATGATGGTGATTCTCGGTTCGGCAGCAAAAGGCGCGTTAAGACGCGCCTTGCCGTTGTTCTTGTTTGTGGAATGGACTCAAGCATACCACTGTCAATAACAACAGGCATACCACTGTTAATAACAACAGGGTTTGCAGGATTTTGTGTAGGATGTTGCGGCGCAGCTGTCGCGATCCGGGCGGTCAAAGTCCGGATCGGCGGTTGTGACTGTCACCATCCTACCGAAATCGGACCTGGTCAGGTCGTGCGCATCCCACCCGGAGCCGCGCAGAATCTAGGCTTGTCCGTAAAATGTCGGTTTTTTTCCACAGATGTTGGGGATAACTTGGCCACTCCACGTTACAACGAGGCGTCCATCCGCGTCCTGAAGGGGCTGGAACCCGTGCGGCAGCGCCCGGGCATGTACACCCGCACCGAAAACCCCCTGCACGTCGTGCAGGAGGTCATAGATAACGCCGCAGACGAGGCCCTGGCCGGCTACGGCAAACAGATCCAGGTCACGCTGCACGCCGATGGCAGCGTGTCCGTCGAAGACGACGGCCGCGGTATTCCCGTTGGCCTGCATCCCGAAGAAAACGCGCCCGTCGTCGAACTGGTGTTCACGCGCCTGCACGCGGGCGGCAAGTTCGACAAGGCCGGGGGCGGCGCCTACGCCTTCTCCGGCGGCTTGCACGGCGTCGGCGTGTCCGTCACCAACGCGCTGGCCACCCGCCTGGAAGTCGTCGTCTGGCGCGACAACGCCGTGAGCCGGCTGGTGTTCAAGGGCGGCGACGTTGCCGAACCCCTGGCGCCCTACGACCAGGGCGGCCGCAAGAAGTCCGGCACCCGCGTGCGCGTCTGGCCGGACGCCAAGTATTTCGACAGCCCCAACATCCCGCTGGGCGAGCTCACCCATCTCTTGCGCAGCAAGGCCGTGCTGCTGCCGGGCGTGAAGGTCACGCTCGTCAACGAGAAAACCGGCGACACCAAGACCTGGCAGTATCAGGACGGCCTGCGCGGCTATCTGGCCGAGGCCCTGGCGGGCGCCGAACTGATGGTGCCGTTCTTCGAAGGCGCGCAATACGCCGGCGCCGACCACGAGAACTTCGCCGAGGGCGAGGGCGCCCAATGGGTGGTGGCCTGGACCGAGGACGGCAACGCGGTGCGCGAGTCCTACGTCAACCTCATCCCCACGCCGGCCGGCGGCACGCACGAGTCCGGTCTGCGCGAAGGCCTGTTCGGCGCCGTGAAGGGGTTCGCCGAACTGCACAGCCTGCTGCCCAAGGGCGTGAAGCTGCTGCCCGAAGACGTCTTTGCCCGCGCCAGCTTCGTGCTGTCAGCCAAGGTGCTCGATCCGCAATTCCAGGGCCAGATCAAGGAACGCCTGAACAGCCGCGACGCCGTGCGTCTGGTGGGCGGATTCTCCAAGAGCGCGCTCGACCTGTGGCTGCACAGCAATGTCGAATACGGCAAGAAGCTGGCCGAGCTGGCCATCCGGCAGGCGCAGGCGCGCCAGCGTTCCGCCCAAAAGGTCGAAAAGCGCAAAAGCTCCGGCGTGGCGGTCCTGCCCGGCAAACTGACTGACTGCGAGTCCAGCGACGCCACGCGCACCGAGGTGTTCCTGGTCGAGGGCGACTCGGCTGGCGGCTCTGCCAAGATGGGCCGCGACAAGGAATTCCAGGCCATCCTGCCGCTGCGCGGCAAGGTGCTCAACTCCTGGGAAGTCGACCGCGACCGCCTCTTTGCCAACAACGAGATCCACGACATTTCCGTCGCCA
>JAEYVD010000228.1 GCA_023432075.1 Pseudomonadota bacterium
GCGACGGCCGCGGCAACGTGCGCGCCAACACCGACGACTACCGCACCAACGTGGAAAAGGTCTTCACCGCCGGCGACATGCGCCGCGGCCAGTCGCTCGTCGTCTGGGCCATCCGCGAAGGCCGCCAGTGCGCGCGTTCGGTCGACGCCTACCTCATGGGAAGCAGCGATCTGCCGCGTTGATCGCAACACGACCTATCAACGCCGCCGGACGCCTTGCGCGCCGGCGGCGTTTTTTTTGCGACGAAATTACGCATTCCTGTTGCGGCATAACCACTTTCGAAAAACGGTCTTTTCACGATTTGACACACGTCAAGTTCGGGGACGGGGCGGTCTGAGAACCTGTCGTCTCACCCCACACGGAAAGATCGGAGAAGAAAATGTTTTCGCTGAACGGGCGTATCCGCGCCACCGCCATTGCCGGTTTGATCGCTGCCGGCGCATTTGCCGCTCCCGCCCATGCCCACGAAGCGGGCGACGTGCTGTTCCGCGTCGGCGTGACGCAAGTCCGCCCCTCGCAGAACAATGGCACGGTGCTCGACGGCAGCGTCAAGCTGGATGTGAGCAACAACGTGCGTCCCAGCTTCACCCTGGCTTACATGGCCACCCGCAACATCGGCATCGAACTGCTGGGCGCCTGGCCGTTCCAGCATGACGTCAACGGCAGCAATCTGGGCAAGATCGGCTCCACCAAGCAACTGCCCCCCACGCTCAGCCTGCAATGGCACATCCTGCCCGACAGCATGATCCAGCCGTACATCGGCGTGGGCATCAACTACACCCACTTCTTCGACACCAAGGGAGAAGGCGCGCTGAAGGGCTCGAACCTGAAGCTGGGCGATTCCTGGGGCGTGGCCGCGCAATTGGGCGCGGACATCAAGATCAACGAACGCTGGTTCATGAACGCCGACATCCGCTACATCGACATCAAGTCCAAGGTGTCGCTGGACGGCGAACGCGTCGGCACCGCGCGGATCGATCCGTGGGTGGCCACGCTGGGCGTCGGCTACCGCTTCTGATCGCGGCCCCCGACGATGCGCGCGGCCTCGCGCGCATCGGTCAATCCTGCGGCGCCCCAAGCCGGCTCCGCAGGGCCTGCAACGCCGGCGTGTCGTCGTCGGCGCGCCAGACAAGCTGGGTCAGCGCCTGCCCGTGGGACCCAGACAGCGCCCCCACGCGCACCGAGTGCTCCGCGCCCAGCACCGCCAGCACAGACCGCGGCACGATGGCAACGCCGGTCCCGGCAGCCACGCACGCCACGATGGCGTGATACGACGCAAACTCCATCACCTTGCCTGGCGCAATGCCTTCCTGGTTCAGCCACGACTCCAGGATCCGACGGTATGAGCAGCCCGCCGCAAAGGCGATGACGCTGCGGTTGACCAGATCTTTCGCGCTGCGGATGGGCTCCCATGCCAGCGGCGAAATCAGCGCCAATTCTTCCTTGAAGGCATCCATCGCCGCCAAGCCGTCCGCGGGAAAGGGCTGCGCCACGAACGCGGCCTCGATCTCATAATTGCGCACCTTTGCGGCCAGCGCGCCGGAAGTGCCGGTGACCAGTTCGATGCGCACCTGCGGCCACGCCGCGTGATAGGCCGCCAGGATGGGCGGCAGGCGCGCGGCCGCCGTGCTTTCCATGGTGCCGATGCGCAGCACGCCTTGCAGGGCGCCTTCCCGCACGGCCGATTGCGCCTCGTCGGACAGGCGCAGCAGCCGGTCCGCATAAGACAGCAGCACCCGGCCCTGATCGGACAGCACCAGCCGTCGGTTCTGGCGCCGAAAGAGCGGCGTTCCCAGCGACGTCTCCAACTGCTTCAGGCGGGTCGAGACGTTGGACTGCACCCGGTTCAGGTGCGCGGCGGCGCGCGCCACGCCGCCTTGGTCGGCAACGGTCTTGAAAATCTGCAGCGCATCGAGATCCAAGTTTCTCATTTTGGGAACTCATGTTCTTAATAATTCACTATTCAAGATATTAGTACAGCCGTAGAGTGGGGCCATGTCAACGCCTGCTTACCCTTCCCTGGACCCCTCGGCCAGCGCTGCACGACTGGCGTGGCCCGCCGCCCTCGCGCTGGCGGCCGCCATGGGCATCGGACGCTTTGCCTTCACGCCCGTCTGGCCGTTGATGGCGCAAGAGTCAGGTTTGTCGCTCGCGCAGGGCGGCTGGATGGCGTCAGCCAACTACGCGGGGTATCTGCTGGGCGCGCTGGCCGCGATCATCTGGCCCGTGCGGCGGCTGCGTGCCACCCTGGCGGCCAGCCTGGCCGCGGTGGCCGCCCTGACGCTTGCCATGCCGATGATGAACGACGTGGCCGGCTGGTCGGCGCTGCGGCTGGCCGCAGGCTATGCCAGCGCCAGTGCCTTCATCTGCGTGGTGGCGTGGCGGCCGGTCCCCGCCGGGGACGCGCGCGAGGCCTCGGCATCCGCGGTGACGTATGCCGGCGTGGGCGCGGGCATCGCGCTCACGGGACTGGCATGCCTGGCCCTGATGGGCTGGGGCGCAGGCGCCAACCTGACATGGTCCGCGCTGGGCGCCCTGGCGCTGGTGCTGTCCGCGACAGCGTGGGCTGGCCTCAGCCGGCAATCGCCCCCGGTCCGCCGCACGGGCGCCGGCGCGCCGCAGGCGCGGCTGCCGCGCGGCATCGCAACGCTATCGCTGCACTACGGCGTGTTCGGGGTGGGCTACATCATCCCCGCCACCTTCCTGCCGGCCATGGCCAAGGAGATCTTTCCCAACCCGGCGATCTTCGGGTGGGCCTGGCCGATCTTCGGCATGGCTGCGGCGCTGTCCTGTCTGCTGGTTCCGCGGCTGGCACATGGCCGTGACGACCGGCAGGTGTGGCGCGGCGCGCAGACGCTGATGGCGGCCGGCATGCTGGTGGTGGCGCTGTGGCACCACATTGCCGCCGTGATTCTGGCGGCGCTGCTGGTGGGCGGCACCTTCATGGTGATCACGCAGGCGGGCATGCTGACAGCGCGCCGCGTGTCCGGCGCGGCGGCGCCCCGGGCGGCGGCCATCATGACGGCGGCGTTCGCCGCCGGGCAGATACTGGGGCCCTTGCTGGCCTCGTGGGCGGCGCGCTGGGGCGCCGGGTTGCCCCAGCTGCTGGCTGCCAGCGCGGCACTGCTGGCGCTATCGGCCTGGGGGCTGGTAAAAGTCACGACAGAGGGCAATGGCGCTGGGCATAATGCCATCGGCCCCTCGGGC
>JAEYVD010000283.1 GCA_023432075.1 Pseudomonadota bacterium
CGGGCGTCATGCAGGACTTCAACCTGGAAGACGTCGCCAACATGCTGGACGACATGGGCTACACCGTCACCCGCACCGATGGCACCGACGGCCCCGTGCTGGTCCTGAACCCGGGCACCACCGGCGCCACCGACCTGCGCCTGGAGTTCCTGTGCAACGACTTCACGGAAAAGTGCCTGGACCTCGTGGCAACCGCCACGTATGCCACCAAGAAGCCGATGTCGCTCAAGGCGATCAACGCCTGGAACCAGGAATACCGCTGGAGCCGCGCCTACCTGGATGACAAGAACCAGGCCGTGCTGCAGATGGACATGAACGCCGAAGGCGGTCTGGGCAAGGACAACCTGCAAATCCTGCTCAACACCTTCATCAGCATCGCCGAAGACTTCGGCGCCGCGGCGAAAGCGCCCGCGAAGTAATGCGCGGCCGGCCTGTCGCCGTCCCCAATACAAAAGCCCCCGCCTGTGAAGGACGGGGGCTTTTTTCATCCTCCAAATGCCAAGGACTATGCGTACGCCTCGATCGGCAGGCACGCGCAGACCAAATTGCGATCACCGTAGGCGTTGTCCACGCGGGCGACCGGCGGCCAGTACTTGGCGTCGCGCAGCGTGGCCACCGGGTAAGCGGCCTGCTGGCGCGGGTAGTCGTGCAGCCATTCCTCGGCCAGCAGCATCTGGGCGGTGTGCGGCGCGTTCTTCAGGACGTTGTCGTCACGGTCGCGTTCGCCGCGTTCGACCTGCGCGATCTCTTCGCGGATGGCGATCATCGCGTCGATGAAGCGGTCCAATTCGGCCACGCCTTCGGATTCGGTCGGCTCGACCATCAGCGTGCCGGCCACCGGGAAGCTCATGGTGGGCGCATGGAAGCCGTAGTCCATCAGGCGCTTGGCGATGTCTTCGGCGCTGATGCCGCTGGTTTCCTTGAGCGGGCGCACGTCCAGGATGCACTCGTGCGCCACGCGGCCGTTGCGGCCCGCGTACAGGACCGGGTAGTGGTCGCGCAGGCGGGTGGCAATGTAGTTGGCGTTCAGGATGGCGACTTCGGTGGCGCGGCGCAGGCCGTCCGCGCCCATCAGCGCGATGTACACGAACGGGATCGGCAGGATGCCGGCCGAGCCGAACGGAGCGGCCGAGACCGGGCCGACCTTGGCGTCGCCGGGCAGCTTGCCCTGTTCGTTCACGACGCCCGGCAGGTAGGGCGCCAGGTGCGCGCGCACCGCCACCGGGCCCACGCCGGGGCCGCCGCCGCCGTGCGGGATGCAGAAGGTCTTGTGCAGGTTCAGGTGGGACACGTCCGAGCCGAACTTGCCGGGCTTGGCCACGCCGACCATCGCGTTCATGTTGGCGCCGTCCAGGTACACCTGGCCGCCGGCCTGATGGACCAGATCGCAGATTTCGGTCACGGCTTCTTCGAACACGCCGTGCGTGGACGGGTACGTGATCATCAGCGCGGCCAGCTTGTCGCCGACCTGCGCGATCTTGGCGCGCAGGTCCATGAGGTCCACGTTGCCATTGGCGTCAGAGGCCACCACCACCACATCCATGCCGGCCAGCTGCGCCGAGGCGGGGTTGGTGCCGTGCGCCGACGACGGGATCAGGCAGATGTTGCGCTGGTGCTGGCCGTTGGCCTGGTGGTAACCGCGAATGGCGAGCAGGCCCGCGTATTCGCCCTGCGCGCCCGAGTTGGGTTGCAGGCTGATGTTGTCGTAGCCGGTGATTTCGCACAGCGCGGCCGACAGGCGGTCGATCAGTTCGACGTAGCCCTGGCTTTGCGAGGCAGGCGCGAACGGGTGGATCAGCGCGAATTCGGGCCAGGTGATGGGGATCATCTCGGCCGTGGCGTTCAGCTTCATGGTGCACGAACCCAGCGGGATCATCGTGCGGTCCAGGGCCAGGTCCTTGTCGGCCAGCTTGCGCAGGTAGCGCAGCATGTCGGTTTCGGACTGGACGCTGGAGAAGATGGGATGCGTCAGGATGGCGCTTTCACGGGCCACCGAGGCGGGAATGCCGCCCGCGGCCGCGGCATCGAGCGCGTCGATGTCGAGTTCGACGTCATCGCGCTCCAGGCCGGCGGCGAAGACGTTGACCAGCGCCTGCAGGTCAGCCACGGTCACGGTTTCGTCCAGCGAGACCGCCAGGCGCGCGCCGTCGATGCGGCGCAGGTTGATGTGGGCGCAGTCGGCGGCCGTCAGGATGGCCGGGGTGGCGGCGCCGGTTTCCAGCAGCAGCGTGTCGAAGAACGTGTCGTTGGCGACCTTGACGTCCAGCTTGATGAGCTCGGCGCGCAGGATCGCGGTGGCGCGCTGCACGCGCTCGGCGATGCGGCGGATGCCGGCGGGACCGTGCCACACGGCGTACATGCCGGCCATCACGGCCAGCAGCACCTGCGCCGTGCAGATGTTGGAGGTGGCCTTCTCGCGGCGGATGTGCTGTTCGCGCGTCTGCAGCGCCAGGCGCAGCGCGGGGTTGCCCTGCGCGTCCTTGGACACGCCGACCAGGCGGCCGGCCATGTTGCGCTTGAAGGCGTCCTTGCAGGCCATGAAGCCCGCGTGCGGGCCGCCAAAGCCGAACGGCACGCCAAAGCGCTGAGCCGAACCGACGGCGATGTCGGCGCCCCACTCGCCCGGGGCGGCCAGCACGGCCAGCGCCAGCAGGTCCGTCGCGCACGCCACCACGGCGCCTTGCGCATGGGCGGCTTCAGCCAGCTTGCGGTAGTCGGACACGGCGCCCGTGCTGTGCGGGTATTGCAGCAGCACGCCAAAGCACTCGGGCAGGCCTTCGGCTTCGTCGCCGATGCGGATCTCGATGTCCAGGCCTTCGGCGCGCGTGCGCACGACTTCGATGGTCTGCGGATGCACGTGGCGCGAGATGAAGAACACCGGGCTCTTGGACTTGGCGCTGCGGCGCGCGAGCGTCATCGCTTCGGCGGCGGCCGTGCTTTCGTCCAGCAGCGAGGCGTTGGAGATGTCCAGGCCGGTCAGGTCGGCGACCATGGTCTGGTAGTTCAGCAACGCTTCCAGGCGGCCCTGCGAGATCTCGGGCTGGTACGGCGTGTAGGCCGTGTACCAGGCGGGATTTTCAAGAATGTTGCGCAACACCACGTTGGGCGTCTGCGTGCCGTAGTACCCCTGCCCGATGTAGCTGCGGTAGACCTTGTTGCGGCCCGCGACCTGCTTCAGTTCGGCCAGCACGTCGGCTTCGCTGCGCGAGGCGGGCAGCGCCAGCGGCGCCTGGCTGCGGATCTTGGGAGGCACGACTTCTTCGATCAGGGCGTCCAGGCTGTCGCTGCCGATCACGGCAAGCATGGCGGCCTGGTCGGCGTCGGAAGGGCCGATGTGGCGGGGAATGAAGTCGGTATGGGTGTCTAGGGCGCGCGACATGGGGAGATCTCGGGGTAGCGGGTGTCGTCCTGGGGACGGACGGTATTGCGTCTGGCGAGGGCGGCGGCGCCAAGGCGGCCCGCCTCCCTCGCGGGCGGCATCAGCCGTTGGCGACGGCTTCGTAGCCGGCAGCGTCCAGCAGCTTGTCGGCGTCGGCCGCATTGTCCGGCTTGATCTTGAAGATCCAGGCGGTGAAGGCCGATTCGTTGATCAGGTTGGGGTTGCTTTCCAGTTCTTCGTTGAAGGCAACGATCTCGCCAGACACGGGCGCATAGATGTCCGAGGCGGCCTTGACCGACTCGACCACGCCAGCGGTTTCGCCCGCGTTCAGCTTCGCGCCGACGTTCACGTCGCCGACGAAGACCAGATCGCCCAGCTGATCCTGGGCGGTGTCGGTGATGCCGACGACGAACACGTCGCCCTCGGCTTTGACCCATTCATGGGACTCGGTGTACTTGCGATCGGTGGGCAGACTCATGGGAACTCCTGAGGGGAATGCGGGTAGATGAATGGTGTTGCGCGCCTCGCGCGGGCGGCCGTCACCCAGTCCGGGCCGGCGCACGCGCGAAGCTTCGAGTTTACGAGTGTTCGACGGCTTTGCCGTTACGCACGAAGGGCAGCTTGCACGCCACGGCGGGCACCCACTTGCCGCGGATGTCGACCTCGACCGTATCGCCCGGGGCCACGCCTTGCGGCAGGCGGGCAAAGCCGATCGACACGCCCAGCGTGGGCGACATGGTGCCGCTGGTGAGTTCGCCCATCCCTTGCGGGGTGCGCACGGCCATGTGCGCGCGCATGACGCCGCGGTCCTTGAGCTTCAAGCCAATGAACGTGGCGGGCGTGGCGAATTGCTCAAGCGCATCGCGGCCGATGAAGCGGCGCTCGGCGTTCTTGAAGGACACGGTCCAGGTCAGGCCGGCCTGGCCGGGCTGGGTCAGTTCGTCCATGTCCTGGCCGTACAGGTTCATGCCGGCTTCCAGGCGCAGCGTGTCGCGCGCGCCCAGACCTGCCGGACGCACGCCCTGGGCGGTCAGGTCACGCCAGAGCTGGACCACGTCGGCGGCGGGCAGGACGATTTCGAAACCGTCCTCGCCGGTATAGCCCGTGCGGGCGACCAGCGTGTCATCCCCCAGACGGGCGGCGACAAAGGGCGTCAGGGGTTCGGTGGCGGCTTGCCAGGCCGGGCGGGCCGCCCAGACCCTGGCGCGGGCGTTGGGGCCTTGCACGGCCACCATGGCCAGATCGCGGCGCGGCGTGATGGCGACGTCGAACGCGCCGGCCTGCTTGACGCGCTGCATCCAGGCCACGTCCTTGTCGGCCGTGCCGGCGTTGACCACCACGCGCCATTCGTCGGCGGCGAAGAAATAGATGATGAGGTCGTCGATGACGCCGCCCTGCGGGTTCAGCATGCAGCTGTAGAGGGCCTTGCCCGGCACGGTCAGCTTGGACACGTCGTTGGCGACCAGGCGCTGCAGGAAAGCGAACGCGTCGGGACCCTTCACGTCGACGTTGAGCATGTGCGAGACGTCGAACATGCCGGCGTCCTGGCGCACCGCGTGATGCTCTTCGAGCTGCGAACCGTAGGCAAGCGGCATGTCCCAGCCGCCGAAATCGACCATGCGGGCGCCGGCGGCGATGTGTTCTTCGGCCAGCGGGGTGCGTTTGAGGGGTGCGGACATGAGGGGAACTCCGGGACGGCGTGATGCCAGGGTTACGGAATGCCGCTGATTGCGGGCGGATGGCGCCCGCGCAACGGCTGAATCTTCCGCCCCTCTGTCCTTTTGCCTGAGAGTTGCCCCGCGTGGCGGGTTTGCACCTTCGGCGCCTGGGCTGCTCGCCATGTCCCTGTTTCAGGGGCGGCGCCAGGTCTCTCCAGAGTACTGTTTTGCCGCATCCGCATGGCCATGAGGCAACAAATGCGGGACGGGGCAAGCCTGCGCGGTATCGGTTACCTGAGCGATTCTGGGCGAATTGCGCCTTCGGCGGCGGCCGGGCTTGATGCCTTCGGCCACTCTCTCCCGCAGCATGCGTGACAGCGCCGAAAGCATACAACGAAAGCCCGGGGTAAGCCTAGGCCTGTCGCGCGGGGAGCGGCGCTAGCCCAGCGCCGTGTCCAGCAGCATCATCAGGACGAAACCCAGCATCAACCCGCAGGTTGCATAGACCTCATGCCCCTTGCGGTGCGATTCCGGGATGATCTCGTGGCTGATGACGAACAGCATGGCGCCCGCGGCGAAGCCCAACCCCCACGGCAAGAGCGGCGCGGACCACCCGACGACCGCGGCGCCCAGCACCGCGCCCACGGGCTCGATCAGCCCGGACAGCATGCCCAGCGCCACGGCGAAGGTGCGCTTGTAGCCGGCGGCCAGCAAGGCCACCGCCACCACCAGCCCTTCGGGGATGTCCTGTATTGCAATGCCGGTGGCCAGCGCCGTGCCGCGCACCGGGTCGCCCGCGGCATAGCCCACACCGATCGCCAGCCCCTCGGGCAGGTTGTGCAACATGATCGCGAACACGAACAGCCAGGTGCGGCGCAGGCGGTGCGCCTCCATCCCTTCCCTGCCCTTGATGAAATGCTCGTGCGGCAATGTCCGGTCCATGAGCAGCAGCACGCCCCCGCCCAGCAGGATCGCGGCGCCCACGGTCAGGCCCGCGCCCCACGGGCCGTAACCCAGGTCCTCGCCCGCGGCGATGCCCGGCGCCACCAGCGAAAACGCGCTGGCGGCCAGCATGACGCCGGCGCCAAAGCCGAACATGCTGTCCTGCGCCTTCTGCGGAATGGTGCGGGCAAAGAGAATGGGCAATGTGCCCAGCGCCGTGGCGCCGGCCGCGACCAGCCCGCCGAGCAACGCGTCCGCCACATGCGGCGCCCGCACGTCCAGATACACCCAGAGCTGGTATAGGGCCAGGCAGGACACCATCACCGCCAGCGTCCAGACGCTGATGCTGGTGGCTGCCGGCCGCACGCGATGACGGCTGAAGGTATTCATAGGCGGCTGCGCTCCTTCGAGGAGATGCGCTCAGCCCCGTGCTGCGGCGTAGCGGCGCGAGACCTCGGGCCAGTTCACCACGTTGTAGAAAGCGCCGATGTATTCCGGCCGGCGGTTCTGGTACTTCAGATAATAAGCGTGTTCCCAGACATCCAGCCCCAGGATGGGCGTGTTGCCGTCCATCAGCGGGCTGTCCTGGTTGGCGCTGCTCTCGACCACCAGCTTGCCCGCGGGCGTCACGCTCAGCCAGGCCCAGCCGCTGCCAAAGCGCGTCAAGGCCGCCTTGGTGAAAGCTTCCTTGAAGGCAGGCAGTCCGCCCAGGTCGGCGTCGATGGCCGCCGCTAGCGCGCCGTCCGGCTCACCGCCGCCCTGCGGCGACATGACGGACCAGAAGAGGCTGTGATTGGCGTGGCCGCCGCCGTGGTTGCGCACCGCGCCGCGCACGGCGTCGGGCAATTCATTGATGCGCGCGACCAGCGCTTCGACCGGCTCGTCCGTGTTGATGCCGGCGCCTTCCAACGCGGTGTTCAGGCCGTTGACGTAGGTCTGGTGATGCTTGGTGTAGTGGATCTCCATCGTCATCGCGTCGATATGGGGTTCCAGCGCGTCATAGGCGTACGGCAAGGGGGGAAGGGTGTAGGCCATGCGAGTCTCCGGCTGATCCGTCCCGGGCGGGACGAGCTTGATAATGATCAAAACATAAATGATATGTATTTTTATTTAATATCACAATGCCGGATTGGCGATGCGTGCCGCAGCGCTATCCACCGCAGCGGAATGCGCATTGCAGATTGACGCTAACCGCGCCGCGAAATCAAAGCGCCTGCCCGCAGGCCACGCCCGACGCCCACGCCCATTGGAAGTTGTAGCCGCCCAACCAGCCGGTGACGTCCACGGCTTCGCCGATGAAGTACAACCCCGGAACCGACTTGGCCTGCATCGACTTTTGATCGAGGCCGCGCGTGTCCACGCCGCCGCGCATGACTTCGGCCTTCTTGTAGCCCGCCGTGCCGCTGGGCACGAGCGTCCACTGATGAATATCCTGCGCCAGTGCGCGCAGCGTCTTATCGGGCGCGTCGGCCAGGCGCAGGGCCGCCAGGCCGGGCTTGCCGCCCTGCTCGGCCAGCTGCAGCCAACGGTCGGCCAGCCGCTTGGGCCACAATCCCCCCAGCACCGTGTGCAACTGCTGGCGGTTGCCTGACTTGGACGCCAGCAGTTCCTGCGCCAGGTCGCGCCCCGGCGCCAGGTCGATCACGATGGGTTCGCCCGGCTTCCAGTAGCTGGAGATCTGCAGGATCGCCGGACCGGACAGCCCGCGGTGCGTAAACAACAGGTCTTCCAGGAACTCGCCACGCGCCTTGCCCTGCCCGGTTTGCAGGTTCACTTCCAGCGCCACGCCGGACAGCTCGGACAGCGGCTGCCACTGCGCGGGGTCGAAGGTCAGCGGAACGAGCGCCGGGCGCGGCTCAACGACCTTCAGGCCGAACTGGCGGGCAATCTTCAGCCCGAAGTCCGTTGCGCCCAACTGGGGAATCGCCATGCCGCCCGTCGCGACGACCAGCTTGGCGGCCCGGATGACACCCTGGCTGGTGCGCAGTTCGAAGCCGGCCTCGCCCTGCGCGA
>JAEYVD010000292.1 GCA_023432075.1 Pseudomonadota bacterium
ACCATTGACACCCGCGGGACGCCTCTCGAATACTGAGCCGGCAGGTCGGGCGAGCGCATCGGGCGCTCGCCCTGTCTAACCGGGGAGGTCGTATGAACCGAGCGTCCGTGTTGCCTGTGAAATTCGTTGGCTGGCTTTGTGCCAGCCTTTTGTCTTTTTCCGCCTTGGTCAGCTTTGCGCCGGCTGCAAGGGCCGCCTCGGCGGCAGAGATCGGCGCCGACGCGATGGCGGCGCTGGAGCAGCTTTACACGCAGGACCCACGCATCCGCCAACTGGGCGACAAGGCCGTTGCGGTGCTGGTGTTTCCCAACATCATCAAGGGCGGCTTTCTGGTGGGCGGCGAGCGCGGCTCGGGCGCGCTTATCCGTCGTGGCCAGGTCGAGGGCTTTTATTCGATCTCGGCGCTGTCGTTCGGCCTTCAAGCGGGCGCGCAGCAATTTTCATATGCGCTGTTCTTCATGAACGAGCCCGCGCTGGCGTATCTGAACCAGAGCGACGGCTGGGCGCTGGGCGCGGGCCCGAGCCTGGTGGTCGTGGACCAGGGCTATGCCGCCAGCATCTCGACGACCACCTTGACGCAGGATGTCTATGCGGTGCCGTTTGGCGAGCAGGGCCTGATGGCGGGGATGGGGTTGGAGGGATCCAAGATCAGCAGCATGGAGCCGGATTGATAGCGACGCTCGCAACGCAGTCGGGACGCCGATTGGCGTCCCGTTCCGTGGTCACTCGAGGGTGATGCCGGCGCGCTGGGCGACGGCGCTGAATCGGGCCATTTCGATCGCGATCTGATCGCGGAAGGCTTGCCCGGGCAGAAAGACGGGGTTCAGCGACAGGTCCGATACGCTCTTGCGCACCTGCTGGTCCTGCATGATTTCCGTCATGGCGCGGTTCAGGGTGTGCATGACGGTGGACGGCGTTTGCGCCGGGGCGACCAGGCCGTACCAACCCACGAACGACACATCCGGCATGCCGGCTTCCGCGAAGGTGGGCACATCCGGCAATTGCGGCATGCGCTGATCGCCCGTGACGGCCAGCGCGCGGACCTTGCCGGCGCGTGCGTGGGCCGCCGACGCCGACACGGTGTCCACCGCCAGCGCGATTTCGCCGCCAATCAGGGCGGTGATGAGCTGCGCGCTGCCCTTGTAGGGCACCGGCACCATCTTGGCGCCGGCTGCCTGGGCGAACATTTCGCCGGTCAGGTGGGGGGCGGATCCGGGGCCGAACGTGCCGTACATCAGGCCGCCCTTGGCGGTTTGCTGGCGCGCCAGCTCGGCCGCCTCGTGGGGCGTGGCCGCGGGCAGCGCATTCTGCGCCAACAGTACGACGGGGGCCATCGCGACGATGCCCACGTGCTCGAAGCTGCGCACGGGATCGTAGGGCAGCGCGGGTTTAAGGGCCGGCAGGACGCTGTAGGTGGTGCTGCCGGACAGCATTAGCGTGTAGCCGTCGGGCTTGGCGCGGGCGACGGCTTCGGCGCCGATGAGGGTGGAAGCGCCCGGGCGGTTTTCGACGATGACGGGCTGGCCGAACTTGCCGGACAGCTTGGTGGCAAGCAGGCGCGCCACCGCGTCGGTGGCCCCGCCCGGCGTAAAGGGGACGACGATCTTGATGGCCTGGTCTGGATACGCCGCGTGGGCGTCTTGGGCGGTGGCGGTGGCGGCGGCAAGCGTCAGCGCCAACAGGGCGGTGCGAAATCTGGCGGTCATTGCGGGGCTCGGTCGGGTCAGGCGTAGGTGGAAGATGAGGAGCAGGCTTGTTCGAGCACGTCGGCGCCCTTGGCGCCCAGGTCCCAGAACAGGCCGGCCATGATGGCCAGGCCTTCCCGGGCGACACTGCCCAGCAGATGCTCGTTGGGTGCGTGCTGCGCGCACGCGGGGTAGGAGTGCGGCACCCACAGGGTGGGCAGGCCAAGTTGGTCGGCAAAGATGTCGTTGGGCAGGGAGCCACCCAGGTTGGGCAGGAGCGCCGGCCGTTTGCCGGTGGTCTGTTCCAGCGAGGCGGCGGCCCAGCGCACCCACGGGGTGTCGGGCGACAGGCGCGTTGCGCCCGCCTGCATGCCGATGCGCACTTCCACGTCGGCAAGGCCGAGTTGGCGCAGATGATCGGCCACGTGGTCCTGCAGGCCGCGCCAGTCGGTGCCCACCACGAAACGCAACTGGCACCAGGCCACGGCCTCGGGCGGGATCGCGTTAACCGGCTTGGTGGGGTCGCCAGCGCCGAACGTCAGTACGTCCAGGCTATTCCAGCCGAAGACCTTTTCGGGCGACGTCAGGCCGGGTTCACCCCACCACGTGTTGATGGCCGGATCGTCTTCGCCGCCACCGACCTCCAGGTCGGCCAGCGCCTGGGCGACCGCTTCGGGGATGGGCGGGGGGCGCAGCCCGGGCACGGCGATGCGGCCGTTTGCATCCACGAGCGAGCTGATGGCGTGCGACAGCCGGATGGCGGGGTTGGCAAGCAGTCCGCCCCAGTTGCCGGAGTGATAGCCGCGTTCCCGCGACCGCACCCTGAGTTCGAAATTGATCGCGCCCCGCGAGCCCATGAAGAGCGTGGGGCGTGCGGCGTTCAGGCGCGGCCCGTCGCTGGCGATGAAGACGTCGGCAGCCAGAAGGTTGCGGTGGGTCTTGCAGAAGTCGGACAGGCCGGGCGAGCCGGCTTCCTCGCCGGTTTCGATGAGCCAGATGGTATTGAAACCGAGCGCGCCGCCCCGGACGTCGATGACGCGAGACAGCGCTTCGAGGTTGATGGAGTGTTGTCCCTTGTTGTCGGCCGTTCCGCGGCCATACCAACGGTCGCCTTCGACCTTGAGCTGCCAGGGATCGCGGCCGGACTCCCATTTGGCGGCGTTGCCCCGCACCACGTCGCCGTGTCCATACATGAGGACCGTGGGCAATTCGGCGGCTTCGATGCGGCGCGCCACCAGGATCGGCAGGTCCACCCCGGCCGGATTGGCGTGCACCTCACAGGTAAAGCCCAGGGCCGACAAGCGCGGAACCAGTTCGTCCTTCAGGTAGGCATGCTGCGCCGCACCCTGCGTGGGGACTTCGCTTTCGGTCGCAAACGCGACCCGGCGGGCCAGGGCGTCCAGGAGGGCGCCGCTGTCGTACGCTTGCACGGCGTGGAAAATGGCTTGTTCGCGGGTCATGGCGGTTCTCGGAGCGGGGCTGGAGGCACAAATTTATTGCGCTTCGTCGCGTGCCACAATTAGATATTTCGCACCTTTGCGTTGCTAAAATGGCATGTCTTCGGGAGCCCTCCATGATTTCCCTAGGTCTCAGATATTTCCTGGAAGTCGCGCGCTGCGGGTCGATCGCGGGCGCTGCGGCGGCCCTGCACGTGGCGGCGTCCGCGGTAAGCCGGCAGATTGCCAAGCTGGAGGACAGCCTGGGCATCGTGCTGTTCGAGCGTCAGGCGCGCGGCATGGTGCTCAGCGAGGCTGGCCTGCAGCTGGCCGCCTACGCCCGCGCCGCCGCGCTGGAGGCCGAACGCGTCACCGCGGAGATCCGGCGCCGCAGCGCGCTGGGCGACGTCACCATCCGGCTAGCGTGCAGCGAGGGGTTCGCGCACCGCTTCATGCCGATGTGCATGGCCGATTTCAAGCAGATCCGCCCCGAGGCGCGCTTTCATTTGCAGGTGGACCGGCCGGAGGAGGTCATTCGCCGCATTCTGGAGGGACTGTCCCAGATCGCGCTGCATTACACGGTGGCGCAAGACGACCGCCTGAAGACCGAACTGCTGACCCGGGCGCCCGTCTACGCGGTGATGTGCCGCAGGCATCCGCTTGCCAGCCGCCGCACCATCAGTCTGCGCGACCTGACGGAGGTGCCGGTGTCGGTGGGCGATACCGGCACGACCGTGCGGCAGCTATTCGAAAACGCGTGCGCCAACGCCGGGCTGCACATCGAGCCGGCCTACGTCTCCAACAACTCGGCGGCCTTCCTGCCCATGCTGCCCGGCAGCCGGATCGTGGCCCTGACCGGCTACCTGACGCTGATGGGCGACCCGCAAGGCGCTGCGCTGGCCGCGGTGCCGTTCAGCAACCCGGAGATGCGCCAGCGCAGCATTCAGGCGGTGACGCTGCAGGGGCGAACCTTGCCGCCGCTTGCCAAGGAGTTTCTGGAGTTCATGTCGCTGCGGCTCACCGCCACGCCGCGCGCGCCGGATTCGGACAAAGGCGATGCGTGAGCTACACCGACCGCACGAACAAC
Organism: Pseudomonadota bacterium; assembly: GCA_023432075.1. Classification (GTDB taxonomy): domain Bacteria; phylum Pseudomonadota; class Gammaproteobacteria; order Burkholderiales; family Burkholderiaceae_B; genus Achromobacter. The sequence goes on from JAEYVD010000292.1 coordinate 4,209, forward strand.
GCCCGCAATTTGTTCCAGAAGTCGCCGCCCAGGACGAAAAAGCTGGCCACCAGCATGACGTCGCCCAGCAGTTGCGCCTGCCACAGCCGGGGCCGAAAGCCGGGCCAGATCTGGTCGACATAAGGTTCGAGCATCGACGACAGCAGCGGCAGGATGAACATCACCAAGCCGATCGCATGGCGAACCGGTCCGACCTTCTGCACGGGCGCCAGCTTCTTCGCGTGACCGCCGATGATGCCTTTAAGCTGCTGGAATCCCTCTTTGCCCATGACGGCGATGCAGGTGATGAGCAGCACCTTGTTCGCGATGAAGATGGCGCCCGTCAGCGCCGCGATGCGTGATCCCGGGATGTCCATTGCGGCGCCAATCGGGATCAGGAACCAGAGCGCGAAGGCCAGGATGAAGATCCCGATTCCGCACTTGAAACGCCAGCCTGTCGCCGGCGCAGGGGGGGTAGGCATGTCTTGGACACTCATGGCGGGCTCCTTTTAAGGCGCGTGAATGGGCGCAGGGAAAAACGCGGCGGGCGCGGTGCGCGCGGCCGGGGTTCAAGCAACTGCAGCATCAGGCACGCATACAGCGTGACGGCGATGAACAGACCCATGCGAATGGCAAAGGCCGTGTAGACATCATTGCCCGCAAAGCTGTCCTGGACCGACTGGCCAAGCAGGATGATGAGCGTGATCAAGGTGTTCAACCAGAAGCTGGGCGCGTGCGGCGTGGGGCTCAGCCGATACAGCTTGCGGGCGATCACCAGCGCGAACAGCAGCATCCAAAGGAAGTACATCCACAGGCTGGGAAAAGGCCTGAGTCCGATCCAGAACGCCACGGCAAGCACGCCGGCCAGCAAGGTGGACCCAAGGATCTCGCGCGCCGCGCCGTGCGCGGCCGTGACGCAGCTCTGCCGCCCCAGGCTGACCGCCTTCAGAATGATGGGCATGTAGCCCAGCGGATCGGTCATCGCCAACAGGAACGCCGGCAGCACCACCAGCGCCGCGCGCAGGGCCATGCGGTTGGCTTCGCCGGGCGCCAGCGCGGGCGGCGGCGGCGGGGCTGGCAAGCCGGGGGGCTCTGGAAACAGCGCGTGGCAGACGCCCAGCACCAGCGCCGCGAGCAGCAGGCCTTTGACCAGCGCCTCGATCACCGTCACGGCCAATCCGAAGTCGAAGGTGCCCGCCGCCGAAATCATGGTCAGGCCGATGATGAGAAACGTCGACACCAGATTGTTGCCGCCGCGCAGTCCGTGGCGGAACGCGAGGAACAGGCACAGGCCGACGATCAGCACGCCGGCGGCGGGGTAGTAGCGCAGCAGCGGGATAAGCACGAGGCCCGTGCCCGTGGTGATTGCCGCCACCACCGCCAGGCCCACGCCGGCCTTCAGCGATAGCGGCCGGTTCATCTGCGCCAGCAGGAACACGCCCAGCACCGGCGCGACCATCGGGATCGGCATGTCCAGCCCGAAACTGATCGCCAGGCACAGCGCCGTGCCCACGCCGAGTCGCAGGGCGCGCTGGCCGCGGGGGTCGCGCGGGGCGGGGCGGTCGTCAGTAGGCATAGGAGAGCCAGCTCATCAGGCGCAGGTACAGGCGGCCCAGCGGGTTGAGCGGATTGCCGGGATGGGGAAATGCCATGACTTCCGCCTGGCCGCCCACCCGAATGCCGCGCAGGGAGGGGAGCTGTCCGGGATCCAGGTCGATGGCCACTGGGAAACGCTGGGCCGGACGCAGCCAGTCCCGGCTGTTCTGCACCGTGGGCAGGCTGCCGGGCTGCGTGGGTGTGCCGACGCTCACGCCATAGCCCACGCTGCGCACCCGGCCCTCGAAGATCTGGCCGGGCAACGCGTCCAGGATGATCGCCACCGGTGTGCCGGGGTCGACGTGCCCCAGGTTGTTCTCGGTCATTTCCGCGTTGATCCACACGTCGTGGATGGCGATGAGGGTCATGACGGGCTTGCCCGCCGCCGCGAACTGGCCTGCATCGGTGCGCAGGTCGGTGACCAGGCCCGCAGCGGGCGCGCGCACCTGTGTGTTGGCCAGGTCCAGCTCCGCCTTTTCCACGGCGGCGGCGGCGCTGCGCAGCTTGGCGTTGTCTTCCTCGCTGCCGCCTTCCTGCTCGCGCGCCC
>JAEYVD010000343.1 GCA_023432075.1 Pseudomonadota bacterium
GCGTCAGCTTGGGCGCGCCCCAGAAGCCGCCGTCCGCGCGCGCGGCCAGCCAGGCCAGCCACACGGTCTGGATGGCGTATCCAACCAGCGTGCCCCACAGCAGCGGTCCCACGCCCTCGGCGCTGGCGGCCAGCATGACCCAGGCCAGCGTTGCCACGGCGGGCACGCTGTCCAGCAGCGTGTTGACGTGGCGTTCCTGCGCGCGCAGCCGTGCGGCGCTGATGCCGGCGATCAGCAGCAACGCCGACACGGGGGCAAAGGCGATCAGCAGGTCGCCCGTCATGGCGCGCACTTGCGCCGACAGGCCCTGCCCCAGCCGCTCCACCACATACGGCCAGGCGAACCACGTCAACAGGGCCAGTGCGACGCCGGCGGCGGCGACCCAGCCCTGAAGTTCGCGGATGAAGAGTTCTTTCTCGGCCCCGCCAGTGCGCGCCAAGCGCACCAGCACCGGGATCAGCACCACCGACAGCACGCCCACGATCGTGACGGGCAGCCAGGTGCCCATGGTCATCGTGAATTGGTAGGCGTCTACGGCGTCGCTGACGCCGTAGCGGTACGCCACCGCCATCTCCTTGATGGCGCCGGCAGCCTTGCCCAGCAGCAGAAACACCGCCACCCGGAACGCGCCTTTGAAGATGCGCTGATGATCCGGGTGGATGTTGCCGAGTTTTCGGACGAGTGCTTTCAACGCAGGAACTGCGTGTACCAGGGCATGGCGACTTCCAGGCCTTGCAGCACCGTGTGCGTGGGCGCGTAGCCCAGCAGGCGGGCGGCCTTGCCGATGTCGGCCTGCGAGTGACGCACATCGCCGGCGCGGAAGTCAGCGTAGACCGGCTGCTTGGCGTAGTTCACGCCCTGATTGCCCAGGGCCTGCACCAGGAAGCTGAACAGCTGGTTCAGGGTGCTGCGGCCGCTGACAGCCACGTTGTAGACCTGGTTGCGGGCCTCGGGCGCGGCCAGCGCGCCCAGGATGTTGGCCTGCACCGCGTTATCCACAAAGCAGAAATCGCGGCTGGTCTCGCCGTCGCCATTGATGGTGACGTCCTTGCCCTGGATCATCGCGGCGGTCCACTTCGGGATCACGGCGGCGTAGGCGCCGTCCGGATCCTGGCGCTTGCCGAACACGTTGAAGTAACGCAGGCCCACCGCCTCGAAGCCGTAGGAGCGCGCGAAGACGTCGGCGTACAGCTCGTTGACGTATTTGGTCACGGCGTAGGGCGACAGCGGATTGCCGATGTTTTCCTCGACCTTGGGCAGCGCCGGGTGGTCGCCATAGGTGGAGCTGGACGCCGCATAGACGAACGACTTCACCTTGGCGTCGCGCGCCGCCACCAGCATGTTCAGGAAGCCGCCGATGTTGACGTCATTGGTCGTAATGGGGTCGTTCAAGGAGCGCGGCACCGAACCCAGAGCGGCCTGGTGCAGCACGTAGTCCACGCCCTCGGCGGCGCGCCGGCAGGCGTCCAGGTCGCGGATATCGCCTTCGATGAACGTGAAGCGCGCCCATTGGGCCGGCGTGACCGATGCCTGGACCTCGTCCAGGTTGCGCTGATAACCCGTGGCAAAGTTGTCCAGGCCGGTCACGGTCTGGTCAAGTTTGAGCAGGGTCTCGATCAGGTTCGAGCCGATGAAACCGGCGCAGCCGGTCACCAGCCACTTGCGCGGCGCGGCGGACAGTTCCTGGGTGACAGTCTCGAATCGTGTGGTCATCGCGAAATCCTTTACAGACGCAGGTCGGATTCAGCAGGCGACAGCACGTACTTCAGGTCGTACAGGATGTGTTGCGGCTTGCCGAGCTTGCGGATGCCCTCGGCGCCCATGTCCTTGAACTGGTTGTGCGCCACGGCGAGGATCACGGCGTCGTACTTGCCTTCCTCGGGCTTGGCCACCGGCGTCAGGCCGTATTCGTGCATGGCTTCGTCGGCGTCCACCCACGGATCGTAGATGTCCACGTCGACGTTGTAGTCGCCCAGTTCACGGACGATGTCCACGATGCGCGTGTTGCGCAGGTCGGGGCAGTTTTCCTTGAAGGCCAGGCCCATCACCAGCACGCGGGCGCCCTGCACGTGAATGCGGCGCTTGGTCATGCACTTGACCAGTTGCGACACCACATAGCTGCCCATGGAGTCGTTCAGGCGGCGGCCCGCCAGGATGATCTCGGGGTGGTAACCGATGGACTGCGCCTTGTGCGTCAGGTAGTACGGGTCCACGCCAATGCAGTGGCCACCCACCAGGCCCGGACGGAACGGCAGGAAGTTCCACTTGGTGCCGGCGGCCTGCAACACGGCTTCGGTGTCGATGCCCATCTTGTTGAAGATCAGGGCCAGTTCGTTGATGAGCGCGATGTTCACGTCGCGCTGCGTGTTCTCGATCACCTTGGCGGCTTCGGCCACGCGGATGCTGGAGGCCTTGTGCGTGCCAGCGGTGATGATTTCCTTGTAGAGCTTGTCGACCAGGTCGGCGACTTCCGGCGTGGAGCCCGAGGTGACCTTCTTGATCGTGCTGACGCGGTGTTCCTTGTCGCCCGGGTTGATGCGCTCGGGGCTGTAGCCGGCGAAGAAGTCCTCGTTGAACTTCAGGCCCGACACGCGCTCCAGGACCGGCACGCAGTCTTCTTCGGTCGCGCCGGGGTACACGGTGGATTCATAGATGACGATGTCGCCGCGCTTGAGCACCGCGCCGATGGTCTCGCTGGCCTTGACCAGCGGGGTCAGGTCCGGCTGCTTGTATTCGTCGATGGGGGTGGGCACGGTCACGATGAACACGTTGGCCTCGCCCAGTTCGGCGCGATCGGCGGTGTAGCTCAGCTGCTTGGCCTCGGCCAGCTCGGCGTCGCTGACTTCCAGCGTGTGGTCGTGGCCCGCCTTCAGCGCGTCGATACGGCGCGTGTTGATGTCAAAGCCAATGACCGGGCGCTTCTTGCCGAATTCCACGGCCAGGGGCAGACCGACGTAGCCAAGGCCGACGACAGCGAGTTTCACATCCTGGATTCGCAACATAACTCTCCCTTCACCGTAGAACGTTTACGGCATTTTAAAGATGGTCTGGTGATGGATACCGAGCCCCCGGCGGCTATCGCCGGGGCACTCAAACTAATCGGTGGTTCGCAGCACGGACGGCAGCAAGAGCCACCCCGGGCGGCGCCAGGAGACCAGGCGCGCGTACAGCCAGATATAGACGCTGGCAAAGACAACCAGGCTGGCGCTCAGGGCCCAGGCGTTGTCCCACCAGATCGTGGCTGGCACCAGCCCGATCAGCGCCAGGACCCACATGTACGGGGACGCCAGCGCATTGCAAAGCGCGGGGACGGCGTGGCGCCGGCCGCGGCTGAAGGTGACCCGGACCAGCCGGCGGAACACGAGCTGGTGCAAGTGCAGCGCATCGGGCTGATCCACCGGCACGCCGCGCTTGAAGCGGCGGCGCCAGATCGAGAAACCGGTTTCGAAGACGGGGTAGAACAGAACCGCCAAGGCGTAGAACGGCGACACCGACGGGTTGCGCACGACCAGCAGCACGGCCAGTTCGGCCAGCATGAAGCCCAGGAAGTATGCGCCGCCATCGCCCAGGAAGACCCGGCCAAACGGGAAGTTCCACACGAGAAAGCCCAGGGTGGCCGACGCCAGCGCCGCGGCGACCAGGAAGATCGGCACATCGCCGACCTGCAGGGCAACCAGGCTGATCGACACCGCCATCAAGGTGGCGACCATGCCGGCCAGGCCGTTCATGCCGTCAACGATGTTCAAGGCATGGGTACAGCCGCCCACCGCGAACATGGTGAACAGCAGCGAGACGGGCCAGAACGAAAGCACGTAATCCACAGGGGCCATGCCGACACGGCTGACGCCGCCCAGCAGCCACCACGCGATCGCCGCGGACAGAAATGCGGCCAGCAAACGCTTGCTGGCGCCGATATCCTTGGTGATGTCTTCCAGCAGGCCGGCCACGAAAACGGGCAACGCCGCGACGAACAGCGCGGGCCACAGCCAGGTAAGGGTCATGTTGCTGGGTCCGAGGACCAGCAGGCCAGCCAGCGTACCGGCAAGCACCGCCAGACCGCCGACGCGGGGCGTCGCGCGGGAATGATTGGCTTGGGGCTTGTTGAGGTCGCTATCGCCGGTAAACGCGCCATGCCAGCGCTCGGACGCCACGATGAGTCCCCCCACCATGAACGCGACCACGCATATGTACAGCCAGGTCACTGGATCACCTCTGGTTGGTCTATCGAGACAGGCCCGCCATTATCGGAGGCAGGTGTAACGCCCATATATGGGAGGGATAAGGAAGTGCAATTCCGCGGCACAGAACGTAACGCGCGCAGGCGGGCAATCCGTCCGCCGCGCATGTGACTGGAACGCGCTGGCGCGCGAGCGCCCGGCAGTACTGGTTTCATGTGGGAGATTGTAGAGCGTTCCGCCTCTGGGCGAGCGAATTATCCGAGGGAAAACGCGGGGGCCTGAAAGCGTCCGCGCGGCGTGGCGATGCGCGGAAATTGCCGCGATCGCTTACAAATAGGGACGCAACGATTCAGGACAAAAAAAAGCCCGAGATCGTGAGATCCCGGGCTAAATCCACCAAAGGAGGAGGGTGGAGGAGACAACCGTGGCATGTTGGGAGCTGGCTTTCTGCTCGCTACGCTTCCGGGGTTTTCACCGCGCCGTCTGCGTTTCAACATCCGATGTGTGAATAGTACCTACGTTTTTTGTGCGTTGCAAGATTTTTTTTGATCTATTTTTGACGGCCCGGGACGCGTTGCTTTTTTGCTGCAAATTTTTCGCGGCCCTCTCGCAAAGCCGCGCCAATCAACGACCTTGCCCAAAACCGGGTTTTTGCGAAACGGGTTTACCCCTTGCGGAATAACCCTGAATCATCGCGGGTAATCCCACCCTGGCCGTCGCACCAAAATGGTGCCTCAGGCACCATGAGGCGGCGGAATTTGCGCATTGCAACATTTTTTGCAGGCGCGGTTTCAGATCCAATAGGCGGTGGTCGTCATTACCTTGGACATGGCGCGCATGGCCATTTTTACGGGCGCCGGCAGGGGAACGCCGCCTGCCTGCTCGGCGCTGGCGCGGTGCTGGGCCTCGTCGTCCTTCATTTTCTGGACGATCTGGCGCGAGCGTTCATCCTGCACCGGCAAGGTGCGTAGATGTTCGTCCAGATGGGCCTCGACCTGCTTTTCGGTTTCGGCCATGAAGCCCAGATTGCGGGGCACGCCCGCCACGCTGGCCATCACGCCCAGGGCAAACGAGCCCGCATACCAGACCGGATTGAGCAGGCTGGGCCGGCTGCCCAGTTCGTTCAGGCGCGCGTTGCACCAGACCAGATGATCGACTTCCTCGGCGGCGGCGTTCAGCAGCAGCGCGCGCGGCGCGGGTTCCTTGCAGACCGACGCCTGGCCGCGGTAGAGCGCCTGCGCGCAGACCTCGCCGACGTGGTTGACCCGCATGAGCCCGGCTGCGTGGCGTTTTTCCTGGGCCGAGAGCGTCTGCGGCGACTCCTCCGCGGTGGCGGGATAGGCCCGGCCGGCGCTGGCGTTGCCGGTCAGCACACGCAACGCCCGGTCGGTCTCGGCCAGCAGGGCATCCAGGGGACCGTGGCGGCGGCGCAGGGAAACAGGACCGGATTGGGACAACGTGGTGGACATGGCAGCTCCTGGCAAATCGGACACCCTGCACCCCTGATGCGAGGCGGGGTTCTCATGCCCGGGATTGTACGCAACGGGTATCATCAGCCATTGACTGCGCTCAAGCTCAAGGACTCACCGAAATGGAATGCACGATCGACTGGGGCGGCCCGAGCGGCATGCTCTTTACCGCCAGCACGGGTAGCGGCCACGTGGCCGTCATGGACGGCGCCGTGGACGGCGGCGGCCACAATCTGGCGCCCCGCCCCATGGAAATGCTGCTGGCGGGCACCGGCGGCTGCACCGCCTATGACGTGGTGCTGATTCTCAAGCGCGGCCGCCACGCGGTCACTGGCTGCAGCGTCAAGCTGCAGGCCGAGCGCGCCGACACCGATCCCAAGGTCTTTACCCGCATCCACTTCGCCTTCACCGTCACCGGCCGCAATCTGCCGCGCGCGGCCGTCGAGCGCGCCGTGCAGCTTTCCCACGAAAAGTACTGCTCGGCCTCGGCCATGCTGGAAAAGACGGCCGCCATGACTTTTTCCGTCGACATCGTCGACACGCAGGAAGCCGCCGCCACCACCTGAGCCGCCTCGTGCGGGCCGTGGTGTAATTCGGCATTCACTATATATATATAGGCGCCGCCGCGACGCGTTCGTGGCGGCGCGCTTGCTTCCCGGCCCGGGACAGCAGGCACAAGGATCGCCATGAAACAATACCTGGACCTCGTTCAATCCATCCTCGACACCGGCTCGTGGCAGGAAAACCGGACCGGCATCCGCACTCTCAGCATGCCGGGCGCCTCGCTGCGTTTTGACCTGCAGCAGGGCTTTCCCGCCATCACCACCAAGAAGCTGGCGTTCAAGTCGGCCATTGGCGAAATGGTGGGTTTTCTGCGTGCCTCGCGCAGCGCGGCGGAATTCCGCGAGCTGGGCTGCAAGGTTTGGGATCAGAACGCCAACGAGAACGCCCAATGGCTGGCGAACCCCTACCGCGAAGGCCCGGACGACCTGGGGCCTGTCTACGGCGTGCAATGGCGCCAATGGCCGGCCTACAAGATGCTGGAGGCCAGCCGCCCCGCGCAGATCCAGGACGCGCTGTCGCGCGGCTACGCCAAGGTGGCCGACCTGGCCGAGGACGGCGTGCCGAAGGTGCTGCTGTACAAGGCGGTCGACCAGCTTCGCCAATGCCTGGACACCATCCATGAACGCCCGGGCGACCGGCGCATCCTGTTTCATGGCTGGAACTGGGCGCAGATCGAGGAAATGGCGCTGCCGCCTTGCCACCTGCTCTATCAGTTCCTGCCCAACGCGACGACCCGCGAGATCTCGCTGTGTCTGTACATCCGCTCCAACGATGTGGGCCTGGGCACGCCGTTCAACCTGACCGAAGGCGCGGCGCTGCTGCACCTGGTCGGCCGCCTGACCGGCTATACCCCGCGCTGGTTCACCTACTTCATCGGCGATGCGCACATCTACGAGAACCACCTGCCGATGCTGCGCGAGCAACTGACGCGAACGCCGTATGAATCGCCCCGCCTCGTGCTGTCGGACCGCATTCCCGACTTCGCCGTGACCGGCCGCTACGAGCCCGAGTGGCTCGAGAAGGTCGAACCTGGCGATTTCTCATTGTCGGGCTACACGCACCACGCGCCCCTCACGGCCGCAATGGCCGTCTGACCCCGGCGCCGGCCTGGCCCGGCGCCCGCCTTTCAGGGCTGATCCGCAACCCGCCGGACGACCGTCCGGCGCCTCATTCCTTGCACGTCCCGCAGCAGGTGAAGATTGGTGAGCTTCTGGAAGCGTGATTTCGGTATAACCCATCCCTTAGCCACGGACGCGCGTCCAGCATGCCGCGCGCCCCGTCGCTATCGACCGGCCCTCGCGGCGCGCCATGCCGAGCGCCCGAACCGCGCCGACCGCTGGCGTTGCCCCGCCCAATCCCCCATCCCTATAAAGAGAGTGTGAGAATCGCCAGCGACGAGAGCAGGATCCTCCTTGCGACCGTAATGCAACTGTTGACTACCAATTGAATTGAAAATCGTGCCCCGCGCCGCCGCCGCATGCGCTTAGGACAGGACCCCACAAATGCTCGTTGGAACTTATAACCCTTCGCTCGTCCTCGTATCCTTAGGGGTCGCCATCCTGGCGTCGTATACGGCGCTGGGCATGGCCAACCGCGTGAAGGC